>SKMG01000448.1 GCA_007121175.1 Trueperaceae bacterium
CTTGGCCTGGTACATGGCGACGTCGGCGCAGCGCAGCAGCGCCCGAGCGTCACGGGCGTCGCCCGGGAACAGGCACACGCCGACCGAAGCCGTGATGGTGACCAGCTTCCCGCCGATGTCGAGGGGTCGGGTGATCGACGCGATCAGTGCGTGGGCGATGCGCGTGGCGTCGCCGTGATCGCCGAGGTCGGGCAGCAGCACGGCGAACTCGTCGCCGTGCAGCCGCGCCAGGAAGTCGTCCTCGCGCACCACCCGGCTCAGCCGACGTGCCACCTCCTCGAGCACCTGATCGCCGGCCGCGTGCCCGTGGTTGTCGTTCACGGCCTTGAAACCGTCGAGGTCGATGAACATCAGCGTCGTCGGGCGCTCGGCGCGGGTGGCCTCGATCACCGCCTGCTCGAGCCGCGCCTCGAACAGGTGGCGGTTCGGGAGGCCGGTGAGTTGGTCGTAGTGGGCGAGGCGCGCGAGTTCGGCCCGCCTTACCCGACCCGCCCGCTCGGAGCGCTTGCGGTCGTGGATGTCGCTCGCGCTGCCGACCCACTCCGAGACGCCGCCCGAGGAGCGGAGCACCGGTGCGCCGCGCACCAGGAACCACCGGTAGGCATCGAGCGGGCGCGACAGCAGGCGGCACTCGACCTGGAACGACGACGCCCGAAGGCGGGCCGCGTCCCAGGCCTGCTCGAGCCGTTCACGATCCTTGGGGTGCACCGCCGGGAGGAACCCGGCAGGGTCGAGGCTGCGGTCGTCGTCTCCCGAGAACTCGTACCAGTGCCGATTGAGGTACAGGCAGCGTCCGTCGGCGTCGGACGCCCACACGATCTCGGGGAGCGTCTCGGCGAGCAGCCGATAGCGCTCCTGGTCGAGCTCCTGGCGCCAGAGACCGTGCCGCTCGTCGGTGATGTCGCGCATGTGCACCAGCAGGCCCTGCTGGGTCGGCTGGGCGACGAGGCGGAGCCAGCGCCGCGAGAACGGATCGAACAGCTCGACCTGTCGCGACTTGCACTCGGTCATCGCCGCGCGCAGCGGCGCCTCGAGCTCACTGCCGGTGACGCCCTTGAAGGCGCGCCACAGGCTGAGGCCGAGCACGTCTGCACGTTCGCAGCGCAGCCAGCGAGTCGCCGCTTCGTTGAGGTACGTGATCCGCCACGAAAGGTCGAGCACCACGAAGGCGTCTTCGACCTCGTCGAGCACTGTCAGGGAGCGCTCAGCTTCCATGGTGGGCCTTGCGCGGGTGGCGGCGGAAGCGGCTCGTCATGCGTCGTCCACACCCCCTGCCGCGGGGCGCGGCAGCGTGAAGGCGACGGTCATGCCCTCGTCTTGCGAACAGGTCGCCTCGACGCTGCCGCCGTGGCGGCGCACGATGCGGCGCACCAGCGCCAGCCGGATGCCGGCGTCCGGAGCCTCCTCGGTCGTCCTCAAGCGTCCTGAGCCCGTGAACAGCGCGTCGCTGGGAGCCAGGCCGAGCCCGATGCCGTTGTCATGGACGCAGAACCCGCCGCTACCCCCGCGCCGTCCGACGTCGATACGCGCCCCCACCACGCTCGCCGTGGAGCTCCAGGCGTTCTCGAGCAGGTCGGTGACCAGCATCCGCAGCAGCCGCCGATCACCGACCGCGAGCAGCCCCGGTTCGATCTCCACCTCGACGAGGCGCTCTGGCTGGCGGGCGCGAAGCTCGCGCGCGACGGCCTCGGCGATGCGGCTCAGGTCCACGGTCTGCTGCTCCAGCCGGCCGCGGCCTGCGTCGGCGAGCGCCAACAGTCCCGAGACACTCTCTTCGACGTCGCGCGCACGCTGGCAGGCGTGCACCAGCGCCTCGCGAGCGTGCTCGGCGACACCATGGCGCTCGGCAGCTCGCTCGGTGACGTGCGCGATCTCGCGCAGCGGAGCCCTGAGTTCGCGCGACACCGAGTAGCCGAAGGCAGCTAGCTCTTCGTTGACGCTCCTGAGGTCGTCGGTGAGCTGCTCGAGGCGGTCGTTCGCCTCTTGGAGGTGCGCTTCGACCTCCTTCTGGTCGGTGATGTCGACGAAGGTGACGACGACGCCCTCGATGCGATCGTCGCTACCGCGGTGCGGGAGCGTGCGGGTGAGGAACCAGCGGCCGTCCTCGCGTCGCAGCTCGCGCGTCACGCTCTCGAGTCGGTCCAGGACGTGGCGGGCGTCGATCGCGAGCGAGTGGGCGCCCAGGCGATGCGTCAGGTCGGACAGCGGTCGCCCACAGTCGCTGTGTCGGACATTGAACGACTCCGCGACGCGCGGCGTGAAGCGGACG
Organism: Trueperaceae bacterium; assembly: GCA_007121175.1. Taxonomy (GTDB): domain Bacteria; phylum Deinococcota; class Deinococci; order Deinococcales; family Trueperaceae; genus CSSed10-48. Next base: position 2,270 of record SKMG01000448.1, read on the forward strand.
ATGCGCAACGAGCTGTCGAGGAAGAGCATGCCGATGTCCGACGAGGCCATGACCGTGGTGAGGTCGGTGCTCAGGCGCGTGAGCTCCTCGACCTTGTAGCGGTTCTCCTGATTGAGCGAGAGCAGCTCCTCGTTGACCGACTGCAGCTCCTCGCGCGAGGTCTCGAGCTCCTCCATCGTGACGCGGAGCTCCTCGTTGACCGACATGAGCTCCTCGTTGGCAGAGCGCAGCCCCTCCTGCGCCGCGGCCTGCTCCTCGAGCACGGTACGTCGCCGCTGCCGTTCTCGCTCGAGCTCGGCCTCGAGGCGTGCAAGCGGGCGCGATTCCTCGGTCGTAGCATAGTCAGCGCGCGGCGTGCCGATCGCGTCGGCGTCGAGCTCGTGCAACACCAGCAGCGTGAAGCCCTCGAAGGGCGCTTCCCGCACGGGGACCGCGTCGATCGTCACGCTCCGCTGCGCGCCGTCGCCGTCGCTGAGCTGGATCGGCGGGCTGAAGGCGGGTCGGCCGCTCTTGCCTGCTTCGTGCATGACGGCACGGAGGTCGAGCCGCAGATCGGGATGGATGAGGCGGAAGACGTCGCCGGTCAACGCCCCACCCGGATGGTGCAGGAAGCTCCCGGCCCGGCCGGACAGGTGCACGACGGTGGCCTCGTTGTCGAGCAGCAGTGTGGCCGGGCCGAGCTGGTCGACGAGCTGGCTGTGGAGCTGGCCGAAGCCAGCACGTTCCCGAGGTGGCGGCGACGGGGTGCGCTTCGAGCGCGGGCCGCTGGCGAGCGGGAAGATCGGCAACGGCATGCGCCTGTGCGGGCGCTGTCGCTTGCGGTAGATGCCGTGGCGCTTGTCGACTGGGACGAAGCTCTCGGCGTCGCCGACCGACTCGGACGTGCCCAGCAACAGGAAGCCGGTGTTCCTGAGCGCGTAGTGGAACACCTCGATCAGCTCGCGCTGCACGGTTCGCTCGAGATAGATGAGCAGGTTGCGGCATACCACCAAGTCGAGCTGCGAGAAGGGCGCGTCCACCAGCACGTTGTGCGGCGCGAACACCACCGTGTCGCGAAGGTGCGGCTTGATCACGAAGGTATCGGCGTCACGATCGAAGAAGCGCGACAAGCGCTCGCTCGAGACGAGGCCCTGGATCGTCTCGGGAAAGCGCCCTTCGCGCGCCCGCTGCAGCGATTGCTGGTGGAGGTCGCTGGCGAACACCTGCACCTCGGGCGGGGCGTCGAGTTCGCCCGCCGCCTCGTGCAGCAGCATCGCCAGCGAGTAGGCCTCCTCGCCGGTGGCACAACCCACCGACCAGAGGCGCACCTTGTCCCCGGCGCCCTTGCCCTCGAACAACTTCGGCACCACCGAGCCCTCGAGCTCGGCGAACACCTCGGGATCGCGGAAGAACTCCGTGACGTTGATCAGGAACTCGTCGCCGAGCGCGATCGCCTCGGCGGCGTTGCGGTGCACCAGGTTGCGGTACGCCTCGAGGTCGGCGATGCCCTGTAGCTGCATGCGCCTGGAGATGCGGCGCAGGAGCGTCGCAGGCTTGTAGTGCGCGAAGTCGCGGTCGCTGTGCTCGCGCACAGCAGTGACGATGTCGCGCAGCAGGTGCTGGTTGACGCGGGCGCTGGCCGCCTCGTGCTCATCGCTGGTGACCTTCGGCTCGGTCGCCGCGAATGCGGTGATCGCGGCCGGGATGCGCTCGACCGGCAACGCCAAGTCGACCGCTCCCGTTGCCAGCGAGGCTTGCGGCATGCTGTCGTAGGCGGCCTCGGAGGGGTCCTGGACGACGGTCAGACCCCCGTGCTCTTTGATCGAACGCATGCCCAGCGCGCCGTCGCTGCCGCTGCCGGAGAGGATGACACCGATCGAGGCACCGTCGTTCGTCTCGGCCAAGGTCCGGAAGAAGTGGTCGATCGGGGCGCGCCTTCCCGGTGTCGACTCGATCGGCGAGAGGCGCAGGTGAGAGTCGACGCTGTTCAGGTTGCGCCCCGGTGGGATCACGTACACGGCGTTCGGCTCGAGCTGGGTCGGCGAATCCTGGACTTGCATCACAGGCATCGACGTGTGCCGCTGCAACACTTCGGCCAGGTGGCTCTCGTGCTCGGGGGAGAGGTGCACGACCACCACCAAGGCCAGGCCCGCGTCGGTCGGCATGTGCTGCAGCAGCTGCGAGAGGGCGTCGAGCCCGCCGGCGGAGGCGCCCAGGCCGACCACCCCGCTCGGTCGTTCCCAGCCGTTGCGGTCAGCCGCTCGGTCGCCGGTCTCATGTGGCACGGTCACGTCGTCCTCCACGGGCGTGCCGACCGGGTGCCGTGCGTCGGCCTCGTCGCGACGGCTCCTCTTGGTCGTCATGACTCACCCTCTCCTCGGTCGTCCGCCTTCGCTGTATTTCGGATACAAATGTACTCGATGCTGGGGCTCGTTGTCGACGGGGAAAGCGGACCTCCGCCGGACCCGCGCTCGAGATCCCGCCCTCCGAGCATCGATGAGAGACGATAGCGCAGGGTCGGAGCGCAACCTGACGCCGGCACGACCTGTCGGCCGCCGGCACCGGCTCGTGACGGCCAGCGGCTTCGCGCTCGAGGCGCGCGGCAGCGCGGCCGAAGGTGTGCGCGCAGCCCCGCCTCACCGCAGGGCTGCGCGCAGCGCTGCCACTTCAGCCCTTGACCGCTCCCGCGGTGAGTCCCGCGACGATGCGGTTCTGGAAGATCAGCACCAGCGCGATCAGCGGCACGGTCACCACGATGGCGCCGGCCATGATCTCGCCGAAGGGCTCCTCGCGCGCGACCTGGCCCGCGAAGAGGGCCATCGCTACGGGCACGGTCCGCGCAGCTGGCGAGATCGAGGTGAAGGTGAGCGCGAACAGGTACTCGTTCCAGGCCTGGATGAACGCCAACAGGCCGGTGGTGACCAGCGCCGGCGCGGTGAGCGGCAAGAGGATCTTGGTGAACGTCTGGAAGGTCGAGGCGCCGTCCACCTGCGCCGACTGCAGCAGCGATATCGGCAGCCCCTTGAAGAACGCGGTGAGCACCCAGACGGTGAAGGGCAGCGTGAAGATCATGTATGAGAGCACCAGGCTGGGCAGCGCCGGCATGCCGAGCACGCGGATGACTGCATACAGCCCGGCCAGCACCGCGATCTGCGGGAACATCGTCATCGCCAGGATCACATAGAGCGACGGACTGCGGCCGCGGAAGCGCAGCTTGCCCAACGCGAAGCCGGCGAACGAGCCCACGACCAGGCTCAGCACCGTCACCGAACCGGCCACGATGATGCTGTTGCCGAGGCCCCGGATGAAGCCCGGGTTCTGGAACACCGCCCGGAAGTTGCGCAGCGTCGGCTCCTCGGGCCAGAAGGTCGCCGGCGTGCGGATCAGCTCCGCCTGGGTCTTCAGCGCGGAGATGAACGCCCAGTAGAAGGGGAAGATCAGGTAGATGAAGATCGCGATGATCAGGATCCAGAAGAGGATCTGACCGATCAGCTTGCCTGCGCTCCTGCGCCTAGTCATCGCGTTCCACCCCCAACGCTCGGATGTAGAGGATGGCGAAGGTGAAGATGACGATGAAGATGATCACGCTCGCTGCGGACGACATGCCGACGTTCCGCGCGGCGATGAGCTGGTAGTACGCATAGGAGGCCATCGAGTAGCGGGCCTCGCCGTACACCACCTGGAAGAGGTCGAAGACCCGCAGCGCGTCGAGGGTGCGGAAGATGAGCGCCACCGCCAGCGTCGGTGTGAGCAGCGGCAGCGTGATCGAGAAGAAGCGCCTGACCGGGTTGGCGCCGTCGACCTCAGCGGCCTCGTAGAGCTCGGTGGGGATCGTCGAGAGGCCCGCGAGCAGCAGCAGCGCCATGAAGGGCGTAGTCTTCCAGACGTCGATCATCACCATGGCAGGCACCTGCAGCGCGGCCGTCTGGAAGAAGGCGATGCTTCTATCGATGACGCCGATCTCGGTCAGGAAGGCGTTGAAGAAGCCGGCGCGGGTGGGCTGCAGCATCCACTCCCAGATCCGCGCGGAGACCACCGTGATGATCGCCCACGGCACCAGCATCGCCGCGCGCATCACCCCGCGTCCGATGAACTTGGCAGTCAGCGTCAGCGCGATGATCATGCCGAGCACGGTTTCGAGCGCGACTGACGAGACGGTGAACACCAGCGTGTCCCACACGGCCCGTATGAAGCGAGCGCTGCTGGCGCCGAGCACGTAGCGGTTGCCGAACAGATCGAAGACGCTGACCGCGTCGTAGGCCCTGGGCGTGTCGAGCCCGCGTAGGAACAGGCGCGGGTGCTCGTACACGGGCTCGCCGTCGGCGAACATCGGCTGGCCCTCGGCGTCGAGGCGTTGGGGCACGGAGCGCAGCGTGAGGCTGAGCAGCTGGCGGTAGTTCTCGAACCCGATGAACTGACCGCCACGGAGCTCCACCCCGGCGGCGAAGCGCTCGTTGGTGAAGCTCGACATCACCACCCGCCCGAGCGGGTAGAGCGCCACCACGGCGATGATCAGGAAAGACGGGAGCAGCAGCCACAGCGCGGTCCGCTCCTCCCCCCGTGCGAGCGCCGATGGTCCCCTCGCTCTGGTCTTCACGGCCACACGAACACCTCCTCGCGGTCCTACTCCTCGACATGCATCCTACGGCCGAATCCGCGGCAGCCGAAAGGGCCGGGTCGATGGATCGACCCGGCCCTCCGATCGGTTCGCGCCGGTCGCGCAGCGAGCGCGAGACGCGCGGGCCCGTACCCTTATGGCGTGCCGGTGGGGAAGCCGGTCATCGCCTGCAGGTCGAGCTCGAGCAGCGCCATCGCCGTCTCGGCGTCCTCGGCGCCGGTGAGCACGTCGTGCACGGCAGTGTAGAAGGCGCTGGAGACCTGTGCGTAGTTGGGCGCGGTGATCGTCGACGGGCGCGCGACGGCGTTGATGAACACGTCGAACAGCGCCCCGAAGAACGGTGCCGCCTCGAGGACCTCAGGATCTTCGTAGAGGGGCTGGATGGTGGGGTTGAGGCTGCCCTCGACGGCGCGGATCTTCTGCTCCTCGTACGACGCCAGGAACAGCGCCACGTCGGCCGCCAGCTCGGGGTTGTTGCTGTAGGCGCTGACGCCGAGCTGCCAGCCGCCCAGGGTGGCGGCGGGACGCCCGCCGGGGACGTCGCCGGCCGGCAGCGGGCTCACGTCGAACAGGCCGGAGATGGCGGTGCCGGGCTCCTGGCCGAGCGAGTAGGCGTAGGGCCAGTTCCGCATGAAGGCGGCGTTGCCGGCCTGGAACATCAGCCGCGCGTCCTCCTCGGCGAAGCCGGTGACGCCGGTCGGGCTGATGGTGCCGACCCAGCTCGCGGCGAGCTCGATGACCTCGATGGCGTTGGGGTTGTTCACCGTGATGACGCCGTCGGGCTCGATGATCCTGCCGCCCTCGTTCGAGGCGATCCACTCGAGCGCGTCACACGTCAGCCCCTCGTAGGCGTTGCCCTGCCACACGAAGCCCCAGAAGTCGGTGTTGCCGGCGGCGCGCTCGCCGTCCTGGATGGTCTGCGCCATCTCGGTCAGCTCGGTCCAGGTCTCGGGCGGGCCAGCGAAACCGTACTGCTCGAGCAGGTCGGTGCGGTAGTAGAGCAGCCCGGCGTCGGTGAACCAGGGGATTGCGATCAGCCGGCCGTCGACGGTGTTGTTCTCGACGATGGCGTCGAAGTGCTGATCCACGACCTCGCCGGCGCCGTAGTCGTAGAGGTCGACGAAGTGGACGGCTAGGTCACCGGGCCAGATCACGTCGATCTGGTAGACGTCGATCTCGGAAGACTCCGCCTCGAAGAACTGCAGGTAGAGGCCGAGGCGGTCATCGGCCAGGTCAGGCGTGTCGAGGACGTTGACGGTGACGCCAGGGTTGGCCTCCATGTAGCGTTGGGCCGCGGCCTGCACCAGTTCGAGCTCCTGGCCTACGGCGCCAGCGGCTACCGTGACCGTCTGTGCGGCTGCAGCGCCCCACACGAGGGCCACGGCTAGGATGAGACCGAAGAACAGCTTGCGCATGCGTACCACTCCTCACTGCGTCTGTCGTGCCGCGAGCGCTGGGGCGCTGGCCGAATGCCGACGCCGTCGATCTTCCCCGGTGCCCGCCAAGGGCATCAAGCGCCCGGCCGAACCATGCATCGATGCGGCTGCATCGTTCATGGCGAAGGTTCGGTAGGCCGAGCATACCAGTGCCGCGAGCGCTTCGCAAGGTTGACGTGAGGACAAACCCACGCTGCTCGCGGGCGGCCCCGTCGCATTGCTCAGCCGCGCTGCGGTCCCGCCAAGAGCCAGCGCTCCAACCACTCCTGCAGCGCCAACTCGTCGAACGGCCGCGTCAAGACGTCGACCCTCGGTCGGCGCCAGCGACGCCAGCCGGAGCTGGCCGCGGCGTTCGACAGCAGCGCCATCGGCAGGTGCGCGAGGCCGGGTTCGGCCCGCAGCGTAGCGGCGGTCGCCCAGCCGCTGCCGTCGTCGTCGACGATCACGGCCCGTGGCCGCTCGCGGGCTGCGGCCTCCAGCGCCTCACCGGGGGCGCCGACCAGGCGCGCGACGCCGCCGCTGCGCTCGACGAGCAGCGCGAGCAACCGCTGCAGCGCTTGGCTCGGACAGACCACCAGCACCACCGGCTCCTCTCGCGCGAGCGATAAGCGCCTGAGCACGCCCAGCGCTTCGAGCCGGCCGAGCACTCCATACACCTGCCGCTCGGGCAGGTCGAGGTCCGCGGCGAGGCTGCGAGCGCTGCGGCGGCCGTCGACCACCTCCAGCACCTCCCACGCTCCGTCGGGCAGCGTCACGCTGGTGGGGTCGGCATCGCGCTCGAAGACCGTCGCCGGAGCGACGCGGGCGGCGTCCTCGTCCTGCAACTGCGCGGCGACCTCGAACAGCACCGCCATCGCGTCCACCGCGTGGCCCTCGGGCACGTAGGTGCTGTCGATGTCGGCCTCCATGAAGCGGAACTCGCCGTCGCGCCAGGTGAGCAACTCGCCGACCACTTCGCAGGCCTGCCGCTTCACCGCAGCGGCCAGATCGGTCTCGTCGACGAGACCCAAGCGCAGCGCCGCGAGGCCCAGCGGTGCGCCGGCATGCTCGTGCACCTGGGTGGCCAGGATCGCCTGGACCTCGGCGGTGGTGAGCAGGTCCATCCTCACCATCACCTCGCCTAGGTGGATGCCGGGCCGCAGGCTGGCATAGCGCAGCCGGCCGCGCTCGCAGTAGAGGCTGGCGACCTGGCCCTCGCGCTTCACCTCGAGCGTGCCGACCTTGTGGCCGGTCATCACCACCTGGAACACCTCGGAGAGCGGGACGTTGCGCAGGCGGCCGGCGATCACGCTGCGCCGCCCTCGTCGAACAGGCGCGCGGCTCCGGGCGAGGGTAGACCGAGGTGCGTGTAGGCCCGCGGCGTGGCGACGCGGCCGCGGGCGGTCCGCTGCAGCATGCCGCGCTGGATGAGGAACGGTTCGTGCACCTCTTCGAGCGTGGCTCGATCCTCGCCGAGCGCGGTCGCGAGCGTGTCGAGCCCGACCGGCCCGCCGGCGAACGTCTCGACCAACGTGCGCAAGATGGCGCGGTCGCGGCGCTCCAGTCCGCCCGGGTCGATCCCCAGCTCGTCGAGCGCGTACCTCGCGCGCGGCAGGTCGATGCTCGCCTCGCCGGCGACGGACGCGAAGTCGCGCACCCGTCGCAGCAGGCGCTTGGCGATGCGCATGGTGCCACGCGAGCGGCGGCCGATCTCCAGCGCGGCCTCCTGAGAGAGCGTCACGCCGAGCAGCGCCGCGTCGCGCAGCGCCCCCTCGGCGAGCTCCTCGTCGCGGTAGTACTCGAGGTGCTCGATGATCCCGAAGCGGCTGCGCATCGGACCAGTGATCAGACCGACCCTGGTGGTGGCTCCGATGAGCGTGAAGCGGGGTAGGTCGAGCCGGATGGTGCGCGCCGCCGGGCCCTGCCCCAGCACGATGTCGATCTTGAAGTCCTCCATCGCTGGGTAGAGGTGCTCCTCGGCGACGCGTCCGAGCCGGTGGATCTCGTCGATGAACAGCACGTCGCCGTCTTCCAGCGCGTTCGTCAGGATCGCCGCCAAGTCCCCGGGCTTCTCGATCGCCGGGCCGCTCGTGACGCGGATGTTCACGTTCAGCTCGGTGGCGATGATGTACGCGAGGGTCGTCTTGCCCAGCCCGGGCGGCCCATAGAGCAGCACGTGGTCGAGCGCCTCGCGGCGGCCGCGGGCGGCCTCGAGGTACACCGCCAGCTTCTCCTTGAGTGCCTTCTGCCCCACGTACTCGGCCAGCGTGGTCGGTCGCAGCGCGGCGTCGTCCACGGCGCTCACGGTAGCACGCGCCTCGGAGGCCCTTCTGGGTCGCGGGCGAGCGGTTCGCCGCGCTCGTCGAGCGCTTGCCTGACCAGAGCGTCGCCCACCACCAGCCAGCGCTCCCCGCCGCCCGGCCAGCGGTAGACGAGGGTGGCGCCGTCGACCCGCTCGATGGCGTCGGCTCGCGCCATGTTCACGGCGCGGACCTGGCGCAGGAACGCCTCGCGCGCCGGCCCCGGCACGCGCGAGAGCAGCTCGCGGTAGACCGCCGAGCGACGCAGGGCGACCTGCGGCCACGTTCCGCGCCACCAGACCACGCCGACGTAGGCGCCCTGGACGCACAGGCCCACCACGAACGCCCACCACACGCCCGATACACCCCACTCGAGCCCCAGGGCCCACCACCACGCCAGCGGCAGCACCACCAGCCAGCGCCCGATGAGCGTGCCGATGAGTGCAGGGCGGGTGTCGCCGGCGCCCCGCAAAGCCCCAGAGAGCACGAAGAACAGCGCCAGCGGCGGCTGCCCGAGCGCGTTGATGCGCAAGTAGCTGACGCCGTCACGCAGCACCTGAGGGTGGGCCGACGGGTCGAAGGCCCGCACCAGCGGCTCGGCCGCTATGAACAGCACCATCGCCACCAGCGTCATCACCGTCACGCCCACGGCCAGCGCCGCGTGGCCGGCGCGCCAGGCGTCGTCGAGCTGCCAAGCGCCGATGGCGCGCCCCACCAGGCTGGTCGCGGCGACGCTGATCGCCAGCCCCGGCATGAACGCCAGCGACTCGATCTGCAGGCCGATCGCCAGCGCAGCCGCCCCCAGGCTCCCCGATGGGGTGCTGGTGACGATGCGCATCACCAGCAGTCCGGCAGCGCTGTAGGAGAGGCTCTGCAGTCCGCTCGGCCAGCCGATCGCCAGCACGTCGCGCCAGATCGGCCACGAGGGCCGCCAGGAGCCGTCGCCGAAGTTGACCAAGGTGCTGCGGCGCGTCAGCAGCCACAGCGTCCCGGCCATCGCCAGCGCACGGGCCGCCACGGTCCCCAGCGCCGCGCCGGGGACGCCGAGCTCGGGAAACGGTCCGACGCCGAACACTAGCAGGTAGGTGAACAGCACGTTCGAGACGGTCGCCAGCGCCGACAGCAGCAGCGGCCGCACCGTGTCGCCCGCCCCCTGGAGCAAGCTGGCGCCGGCGATCTGGATGGCGGTGAAGACCGTCCCGGAGAACAGCAGCAGCAAGTACGGCACCGCGATCTCGCCGGCGCGAGGGTCGTCGCTGGCGTCGAGGAAGCCGATCAGCGGCTCGCTCAGCAGCAGACCCAGGGCGGTGAGCACCAGACCGAGCGCGACGGCCACCAGCATGGTCTGCCGCGCCACCCTGCCGAGCGCCTCCGGGTCGCGACTGCCGCGCGCCTGTGCCGCGAGCGACATCGCTCCGGACGAGATGGCCATCAAGAGCACCAGCAGCAGCAGACGCACGGTGGTGGCGAGCCCCACCGCGGCCACCTCGATCGGCCCCAAGCGGCCGGCGAAGAACACGTCGACGACGTTGACCAGCGTCACCAGCAAGTTGGCCCCGATCACCGGCAGCGACAGGCGCCACACGGCTCGTACGGTGGCGCCATCGAGGCCCAGACGCTGCATCGTCGGCGAGCTTACCGCTCGCTGCGCTCGCGCCGCTCCCGCGACGGTACGCTCACCCCACGGGTGTAGATTGGGGTTCCTGGCGAGGAGGCCAGACCATGCCCAGCCACCGTGTCAGCATCAACGGCGAGGCTCGAGATCTGCCGATCGTGAACGTCGGTCCGGTGTCCGTCGCGCTGCTCAACCTGCTCGGCGACACGGCGCTGACCGAGGCCGCGGCGGAGGTGCTCGCCGCGCGGCTCCCGAGCGGCGTCGACGTGCTCGTCACGCCGGAGGTCAAGGCGGTGCCGCTCGCTCACGCGCTCTCGGTGCGGACCGGCGTGCCCTACGTGGTGGTCCGCAAGGCGGAGAAGCCCTACATGGTGGGCGCGCTGCGCCACACGGTGGTCTCCATCACCACCGGGACTCCGCAAGACCTGGTGATCGACGGCGCCGACGTGCCGCGCCTGCAGGGGCGCCGTGTCGCCGTGGTCGACGACGTCGTCTCGACCGGCGGCACGCTCACGGCGCTCAGCGAGTTGCTCGCACGCGTCGACGCCAGCGTCGTGGCCACCCTGGTGGTCTTCACCGAGGGCGACGAGCGTGACGACGTGATCGCCTTGGGGCATCTACCGCTGTTCCCCGCCTCTGCGGTGGAGGCGACCGCCGACGCCGCCGAGGGGTGAACGCCCCTGGTGTGCTCGGCCCACGATGAGCACCGCTGACGACGCGAAGGAGCGGATCCGAGCCAGGCTCGACCTGGCCCAGCTGATCGGTGAGCAGGTGGTGCTCAAGCCCGCCGGCAGGGGGCAGCTCAAGGGGCTGTGCCCGTTCCACGCCGAGAAGACGCCCTCGTTCCACGTCCACGTCGATCGCGGCTTCTTCTACTGCTTCGGCTGCGGAGCGAAGGGCGATGCCTTCGAGTACGTCATGCGGACTCGCGGCGTGTCGTTCGTCGACGCGCTCACGCTGCTCGGCGAACGGACCGGCATCCCGGTCGAACCCGCCGCGCCCCGCCAGGGCCGCCGGCGCGACCTGCAGGAGGTCAACGCGCTGGCGCTGTCGTATTTCCGCGAGCGGCTCGAGGCATCGCCGGCGCTTCCATACCTGCTGCGCCGCGGCCTGCTGCGCGAGAGCGTCGACCACTGGGAGCTCGGCTACGCCCCCGATGGCTGGGACGGCCTGCTGCGCTTCGCCCTCACGCGCGGCGTGCGCGACGACGACCTGCTCGCCGCCGGCCTGGTGGTCGAGAACGAGCGCGGCCGCCGCTACGATCGCTTCCGCGACCGGGTCATGTTCCCGATCCGCGACGCTCTGGGGCGGCTACTCGGCTTCGCGGGGCGGGTGCTCGGCGACGCGGTCCCGAAGTACCTCAACACGCCCGAGACGGAGCTCTTCAAGAAGTCCGAGCTGCTCTACGGGCTCGACCGCGCTCGCGCGGCGATCCGCGAGTCCGGCGAGGCGATCGTGGTCGAGGGCTACATGGACGTGATCGCGCTGCACCAGACCGGGTTCGGCAACGCGGTGGCGTCGCTCGGCACGGCCTTGACGAGCGAGCAGGCCGAGGCGCTCGCGAGGCTCGACGCCCAGCGGGTGCTGCTGGCCTTCGACGCCGACGAGGCCGGGCAACGGGCGGTGCTCGGCGGTCTCGACCGCAGCGTCGGGCGCCGTTTCCTGGTGAAGGCGGTGACGATCCCGGCGGGCAAGGACCCCGCGGACGCCGTGCTCGGAGAGCATCGCGAGGCCTTCGCGGCGGCCTTGCGCTCGGGCGTGTCGGAGGTGGCGTTTCGCTTCGAGCATGCACTGCGTGAGCACGACACCAGCCACGACGAAGGCCGGCGGGCGGTGCTGGAGGCGCTGGCGAGCTCGCTGCAGCCGCGCGACGTCTTCGACCCGGTGGCGAGCGAGCTGCGCCGGCTGGTGATCGATCACCTCGGTCTCGACGGGGAGCGGCTCGATGCCTGGTTGGCGGCGCGCCGCCCGCGTCGGCTCGACAGTACTGCCGTGGCCGGCATGCGCCGGCGCGCAGGCGACCTGAACCCGGTACGGGTGCTCGAGCTCGAGGCGATCGGGTTGATGCTGCTCGAGCCCGAACGCTTGCGCGAGCGCTTGCAGGCGTCGCTGGCGATGCTGCCGCCGGCGGGCGAGGCATCGGAGCTGGTCGCCTTCGCCGAGCTCTGCGAGCGACACCAGTACGATGACGCTGCGGTGGTGGCGGCGCTCAACGCGCGCGACGGCAGCGAGCGCGTGCTGGAGCGCATCGTGGCGCACGCCATGCGCGACGCTTCCGAGCGCCCGCTCGACGTCGACCGACGGCTCGAGCAGCAGCTCTCGCGCATCCGGGAACTGCACTTAGCGGCGGCCAAGGCGCACCGCGAGGCCCGGCTGATGAACCGTTGGGAGGAGCTACGCAGCGTGATCGAGGACCCACGGACGCCCGCGGACGCGCTGCAGGAGGCGTATGGGGAGCTGGCCGCGATCCGCGACGTGCAGCTCGCGCGCGAGGGCGAACGACAGCTGCAGCTCGGCGATCGCTCGCGCGCGGGACGGCGGCGGCGTTGACGGGCCTGGCGGCGGGACTGGGGGCCGCGTCGGCGCCGCTGGAGC
>SKMG01000158.1 GCA_007121175.1 Trueperaceae bacterium
GACGTTTCGGCGGAGGCCGAGCGCGCCACCGAGGTGGCGCTCGAGCTCGCGCAGCGCTCGGACTCGTTCGCGATCGTCACGGTCCTCGACAGGCCAGAGGCTGGCGACGAGGCGCGTGCTCGCGAGCAACTCGCGAGAGTCGCCGATCGCGCCGGCGGCGCCGTGCAGGTGCACGTCCGGGCAGGCCAGGCCGCGTCTGAGCAGATTACCGAGGTCGCTCTGAGTGAGGACGCGAGTCTGGTCGTCGTCGGCAAGCGCGGGCAGGGGCTCGTGCACGACCGGCTCCTGGGCAGCACGGCCGAGGAGGTCGTCGAACACGGACGGGTCTCGGTGCTGGTGGTACCTGCCATGACCGAATGAGGCGCGGCGGCGCACGCTCGGCGTCGCGGAGGCGCCGGCGAGCCGATCGGCCCGACCTGCCCCGAACGCTTCGCGAACGCCCGCTTCGCTAAGCTGACGCGCTGAGCCATCGGCGCGCTCGAGGAGGTTGGCCGTGAACGCGAGACCGGGCTTGCGCCTGGTGGCCGTCGGCGCCGCACTGATCGTGCGCCTGAAGGGCGCGTTGGCGGCGCCGACGCCATGGTGTCTGCGAGCTGTGGGCGGGCGCGCCGCGATCGTGCTCGCCTACGTCGCTGGGTTCTGGATCGCCCTACCGTGGCTGCTCTGGCACGCGGGGGCATGGTTCGATGCGCGGCTGCCGGCCTGGCTCGACCCGTGGCCCGCTGGCTGGGTCGTGACCGGCAGCGGTGCGGCATTGATGGCCGCGAGCATGCTGGCGCTGCGCTTGCATGGCCATGGGCTGCCGGTGAGCGCCCTGCCGCCGCCGCGGCTCGTCGTCCGTGGCCCCTATCGTCACGTGCGGCATCCGGTGTACCTAGGCTTCCACCTCGTGGTGGTGGGCACCGGATTGGTCGCCGGTTCGGCCGGGCTCGCGCTGGTCGTCGGCGTGGCGTTCCTGCCGTGCTGGATCGGCTACGCCCTGGTCGAGGAGCGCGGACTACGCAGGCGGTTCGGCGCGGCGTACCGCAGCTATCAGCGGCAGGTCGGGCTGCTGCCGCGACTCGACGTCTACCGAGTCGCGCACGTGCTCGCGCGCGCCCTGCTGCCAGTCCGGGTCGAGGGCCCCGGCCGCGTCCCGCGCCGCGGCGCGGCCGTGCTCGTGGCGAACCACGTCTGCTACGCCGATCCAGTGTTCTTGCAGTGCACGACCTGGCGGCGCATCCACTTCCTGGCCACCGCCGAGGCCTTCCGCGGCGGGGCCATGGCCTGGGCCATGCGCCGTACCTCCGCGATTCCCCTGCGCCGCTACCGGGTCGACCCAGCGGCATACCGGGAGATGCTGCGGCGCCTCGAGCAAGGGGCGCTCGTCGGCATCTTCGTCGAGGGCGAGCGCTCTGTGCTCGGGAGCTACCAGGGGACGCTCCCACACGTCGCGCGAATGCTGCAGCGACTCGCGGTACCGGTCATCCCGCTGGGCATCTCCGGGAACTACGAGGCCGGACCGCGTTGGGCTGAGCGCCTGCGAGTGCGGTGTGTGCGCGTGAGGATCGGCACGCCGATCATCTTCGGCGACGACCGGCCCGCCATCGCGATCGACCGGGCCGTCACCGCGCTCCTCGACGTCGATCCGCAGACCGCGCTCCTGAAGGGGTTCGACCTGGCGAAGTTGGGCCGCGTGCTGTGGCGCTGCCCGAGTTGTCTCGACGAGGCCGGGTGGCGTCCGGGTGAGCTTCGCTGCGATGCCTGTGGTGCCCGGTGGTTCGAGACCGCCCAGGGGCGGTTGCTGGGACCCGGCGGCGACGCTCACGGAATGACGTTGGCCGAGCTGGCACGACCGGTGTGGCAAGCGGACGAGCGCGGCCCACTCGAGGTGGCAGCCAGAGGCGGGTACGAGCGCTCGGTGACCGGCCCGACCGAACCCTTGGCGACACTCGGAGATGGCCGGCTGGTCGTCTCATCCATCGCTGTCTCGTTCGGAAACCTGTCGATCCCGTTGGCCTCATTGCGGACCACCTCGACGGAGCGCGCCGACACCCTTCAGCTCGCGACGGCGAGCGCGATGTGGCAGTTCCGTCTGCACGATGGCTCGGTGTTCCGACTGCAGCGTGCCATCGACCGGTGGCGCGGGACCCGAAACCTGGACGCAACGTCCTGAGCGTCCGATCGAGCGTCGGTCAGCGCGACGGTGAGGCGCTGGCACGCGGGGCGCTCTCCATGCCGGCCCTGCAGCATCGGCCCGTGGCTGACCGGGCAGACCACTGGGCCGCCGTGCTTTGCTGCGAACCCTATTGACATCAAATATTGGTGTGGCTATAGTCAACGCCATTCTTGGAGGAGACCGTGACCCGCACCTACGACATGACCCTGCGCGGCAAGCTCGCCGCCGAAACCACCGAGCGTATCGTCACGGCCACTGAGACTCTCCTCGGGGACTGCCCCTGGGCCGCCGTCACGCTCAAGGCCATCGCCGACCACGCCGGGGTTACCGTCCAGACCGTGCTGCGACACATGGGCTCGCGCGACGGCTGCGTCGAGGCCGTCGGCCGCCGCTTAGCGGCGCGGATCGAAGAGCAGCGCGGCCGCAGCCAACCCGGCGACGTGGACGCCGCCGTCGCCGATCTCGTCGCACACTATGAGGCCGAGGGCCGCTTGGTCCTCAACGTGCTCGCTCAGGAGGACGGCGGCGACCCGCTGCTGCAGAACGCTGCGGCGACAGGGCGGGCGTTCCACCGCGGCTGGGTCGAGCGCTGCTTCGCGCCCTGGCTAGCGGACGATGACGCCGCGACCCGTGAGCGGACCGATGCGCTCGTCGCCGCCACCGATCTCTACGTCTGGAAGCTGCTGCGCCTCGACTTGGGGCGCTCTCGCGAGGTCACCGAGGCGGTCGTCGGCCGTCTCGTCCGGGCCGTCCTGGAGGGATCATGAGCCATGTTCTGATCTACACCTCGCCCGCTCGCGGGCACCTCTACCCGATGATGGACGTTGCGCTGGCGCTGCGTGACGCCGGCCACCGGGTGACGGTCCAGACGCTGGCCGAGGAGCGCGCTTCGGTGCGCGGTGCGGGCCTCGAGCACCGCGCCATCGCCCCCGCGATCGAGGCGCTGCCGCTCACCGACTACCGCAGCGGCAACCCCCTGGCGAAGCTCCAGGCGGCCTTCGCGACCTGGTTATCTCGCGCGCCGCACGAGCTGGACGACCTGCGGGCCGCGCAGAGCGAGCTCGCGCCGGACCTGCTGGTCGTCGACGCCAACACCTGGGGCGCGGCGGCCTTCGCCGAAGCCAGCGGGCGACCGTGGGCGATGTTCCTGCCGTACGTGCTCCCGCTCGCCGCGCCGGACGTGCCCGCCTTCGGGCCGGGCTTCGCCCCGCCGCGCACCGCGCTCGAACGACTGCGCGACCGCGCCCTGCGCGGCGTACAGACCCTCGGCACGCGAGCACCCTTACGCAGGCTCGATCAACTGCGGGCCGAGCTCGGTGTTCCCGGCGTCGGCTCGCTCGAGGGGCTCTTCACTCGCGCCGACGCGCTGCTCTACCGCACCGCTCCGCCCTTCGACTACCCGCGCCGGCACTGGCCCGCCAACGTGCACCCGATCGGGCCCGGCCTCTGGGCGCCGCCCGGCGAGGCGCCGGCTCGGCTGGCCGCGCTCCCGCGCCCACGGGTGCTCGTCAGCGTCTCCACCGAACTGCAGGAGGACGGCGCGATCGTCGAAGCCGCCCTGGGCGCCCTGACCGACGAGCCGGGGAGCGTGATCGTCACCACCGCCGCGCTCGACCCCGAGCGCTTCGCCGCGCCGCACGAGCGCGTGCACATCACGCGCTTCCTGCCGCACGCCCAGGTAGTGGGCGAGGTCGACGTGGTGGTCACGCACGGCGGCATGGGCACCACCCAGCGGGCGCTCGCCGCTGGCGTGCCGGTGGTCGTGGTGCCCTGGGGCCGCGACCAGAGCGAAACCGCCCGCCGAGCTGCGGTGAGTGGCGCCGGCGTGATGCTGCCGCCCGGGCGCCTCACGCCGGAGCGGCTGCGTGAGGCAGTACGCGACGCCCGCTCGCGCCGACCCCAGGCCGAGGCCGTGGCCCGCGCTTTCCGGGAGGCCGGCGGCGCGCGCCGAGCCGTGGAGCTGCTCGAAGGGCTGCTCACCGAGACCGCGTCCGTGGCGCCGGCGCGGAAGGTCGCGTGAGCTGCCTCGACGCTGGCACGGGCGTGCATGCTCGGCCTGGCGTCACGCGCAACCACAGCCGCCGACCAGTCCAGACGCAGGCCACGGGCTAGCGGTCGGCTCAGCGCCCGCGGCCCAGCGCCCACGGGCTCACCCTGCCAGATGC
>SKMG01000269.1 GCA_007121175.1 Trueperaceae bacterium
CCGATCGCCGGCGCGACTACCCGTCGACGACCTGCGTCCCCTTCGCCAGCAGCCGGCCGCTCGCCTTGTCGTAGAAGCGCAATGCGGCCACGTCGACGGCGACCTCCACCCGGCCGCCCTCGGGCAGGGCTTCGCGGCCCTTGTCGTACCTGACGATGAGCGGTCCCGAGCCCTCGCCTTCGATGAGCAGCACGTAGTGCGCGCCCATGAACTGCGCAGAGATCAGCCGGAAGCTGCCATGGAGCCGCGCACCGTCGGCCTCAGCACGCGCGCCCGCCTCGCCGTTGGCGTCGGTCCGAGCAACCCGGTCACCGTTCGCCTCGGCACGAGCACCCGCGTCGCCGTTCGCCCCCACGACCTGGCAGTACTCCGGGCGGAGAGAGACGATCACGTCACGCTCGTCGACGCGCCGGCCGAGCTGCACGGCGCCGAAGCCGGGCAGGCGGACCTCGCTGGCGCCGTTGCTGACCTCGACGCGCGACGCGAGCTGGTTCGGCGGCGGCGAGCCGAGGAAGCCGGCCACGAAGATGTGGCGTGAATCCTCGTAGACGTCCTCCGGCGTGCCGAGGTGCAGGATCACGCCATCGTTCATCACGGCGATCGTGTCCGCGAGCGCGAGCGCCTCCTCCTGGTCGTGGGTGACGTAGACGCCGCTGGTGCGGAAGCTCTGCTGGATGCGGCGCAACTCCACGCGGGTGTGCACCCGCAGCCGCGCGTCGAGGTTGGACAGCGGCTCGTCCATGAGGAAGATGTCGGGCTGCACCACCACCATGCGCGCCAGCGCGACGCGCTGTTGCTGGCCGCCCGAGAGCTCCGAGGGGAAGCGCTCCAAGAAGGTCTCGATGCCCATCATGCCGGCGGTCTCAGCGAGGCGGCGCTGCGATTCACCGCGTTGCAGCTTCAGCGTCTTGAGGCCGTAGGTGATGTTGTCGATCACCTTCATGTGAGGCCATAGCGCGTAGTTCTGGAACATCATGCCGATCCCGCGCTTGGCCGGCGGGACGAAGATGCCCTTCTTGGCGGAGTACACGCACGCGCCGCCCAGGTAGATCTCGCCCGAGGTCGGCTCGAGGAGGCCCGCCAGCATCCGGAGCAGCGTGGTCTTGCCGCACCCCGAGGGCCCGAGCAGGCACATGAGCTCGTTGCTGGCGACGCTGAAGCTGACGTCGTCGACAGCCACGGTGTCACCGAAGCGCTTCGTCAGGTTCTCGACGACGACCGCGGGTTCAGCCACCTATCCGACCTCTCCTTGACGCTGCAAGACCTTGAAGCCGAGCCAGTACGAGACCATCACCACCACGAAGGTGACGACCAGGATGATGACGCTGATGGCGGCCCAGTGCTGGAAGTAGCCCTCGCCGTAGTACACCAGCGCGAACCAGGTGAGCACCGGATCGCGGGCCGGGACCAGCAGCGCGACCAGGTCGAGCTCCTTGGTCACGCCGATGAAGGCGATGATGAACGTGATCACGAAGCCGTCCTTTGACATCGGCAGGAGCACCCGCGTGAACGCGCGCCACCAGGAGCCGAAGGTCAGGGCGGTGTCCTCGAGATCGCTCGAGATCTGCGTCTGCACGTTGGTGCCGACGCGCGCCGCGAATGGCAGTAAGTTGGTGACCACCGCCGCGATGATCAGCACGTACGACCCATAGAGCGCCGGGATGGGCCCGAAGCCCGCGGCGTACGAGCTCAGGTACATGGCACCGAAGACGATGCCGGGGATCAGGTAGGGCACGAACGAGGCCTGGTCGACCACGCTGGTGAGCCTGCTCCCCTTGCCCCGCACGATCACGTAACCGAACAGGAAGCTGGCCGCGGCCACGAGTACCGCGGAGACCAGTCCGAGCCGCAGGCTGTTCCACATCGCCCCTACGGTAGCCGGGCTGGTGAACACGCCCGCGAGGCTGGTGGGTCCCCAGCCGGTCTGCGCCTCCCCGACCCAGTAGTGGAGCGTGAGGTTCTCGAGCGTGTAGCGGCCGGTTCGCAGCAGGAACGACTCGGTGACGATCATGACGAGCGGGAACAGCGCCGCCAGGAACAGGAACGCCTGCACCGCGGCGGCGATCGGCCAGCGCCAGCGCCCCAAGGGCGTGAGGCGCGTCGCGAAGCCCTTGCCGCTGATCGTCACGAAGCTGCGCCGGCTGCCCAAGACCAGCTTCGCGTAGAGCCAGATCAGGCTGGCCGTGATCAGGATGAGCAAGATCGTCTGGACGAACGCCTCGCCATAGCGGTTGGCGCCGATGTTCTGGTACAGCACGGTCGATAGCAGGTTGAAGCGCACCGGCGAGCCAAGGAACTGCGGCACCGCGAAGGTGCCCAGCGCCGCAGCGGCGGAGAGGATGAACGACGACACCAGCGCCGGGATCACCAGCGGCAAGGTCACCGTGCGCAGGATGCGGAAGGTGGAGGCCCCGAGCACCGCGGCGTTGTCCTCCATGCTCATGTCGACCTTACGCAACGAGATCGACACCAGCAGGAAGCTGAACGCCATGTAGTTCACCGTGAGCACCGCGATGATCGCGACCGGCCCGTACGCCAGCCAGGCCGGCGCCGCGGAGCCGAGCTGCGCGAGCAGCCCGTCAGAGACGCTGAACTCACTGGTCCGGAACACCAGCAGCCAGGCCAACGCCAGCGCGAACGAGGGCACGATGTTCGGGACGATGGCCAGCACACCCACCAGGGCCCGGCCGGGCAGGTCGGTACGGACCACCAACCAGGCCAGGAAGCTCCCCAACAGCGTGGCCAGGAAGCCGGTGACGCTCGCCACGAGCAGCGTGTTGAAGAGCGGGCGGTAGAGCAGGACCTCGCCGAGGGGCAAGGTGAACAGCCGCCGCCAGTACACCAGCGAGAAGCTGCCCGAAGGCCGCTCCGCGAGCCGGACATCGTACGCGTGTCCCTGCACGGTAATGCTCTGCGCCACGATGATCGCTAGCGGCACCAATATGAGGAAGGCCAAGAGAACCAGCAGCACCGCCCCCATCAGCGTGTGGGGGCGCGTCCAGCGATACTTCAGGAGGCCGAACCGAGTTCGCACGAGATCACGCCGCTCCGACGGCGACGCGCGCCGCGCCGGGGCATGTCGAGCCTCGGCGCGGCGCGTCAGCTGTTGCTATTCGTACATCCGGTAGAAGTCCAGCAGTTCGCCCGCGATCTCGTCGTGGTACGAGGGGTCGCCGACCCACACGGTGCCCAAGTCGAGAGCGGGCGTGAAGGCGGGCGGATCCCAGTCGGTGCGCGGCGGGAACGTGCCCGGGCTCGCCCACGGCGCGTAGCCGTCCTCCTCGAGGAGGAAGCGGTAGAGCAGCTTCGCAGCGTTCGGGTTCGGCGTCGAGGCCGGGATCACCAGCGTGTGCGAGAACAGCATCGCCCAGCGTGGCGTGATCTCGGTGCTGAGCGGGATGTCGAGGTTGCCATCATCGTCGACGCCGAGCAGGTGCTCCACGCGGCGGATCTGAGCGGTGCCAAGCAGCGTCACGCCGTCGTAGCCGGGCGTGCCGAGCGTGTCCATCATCTCGGCAGGCGACTGCACAACCCGCGGCCGGTTGTCCAAAATGCGCTTCTTGAACTCGTAGCCGGCGTTCTCATAGGGCTGCGTGTAGCTGATCGGCTCACCGAACACGCGCTCGTAGTCGGCCTCCATCTCGTCGGCGTACTTGATGAAGGTGGCGAAGAACATCTGGTAGATCGAGCCGGACAGGTCACCGGCCTGGATGCGGCCGCGCCATTCGGGCCGTGTGAGGTCCCACCAGCTCGAGATCGGCGGCTCGGGGAAGGTCTCCTGGTTGTAGAGCGCGGTGAGCGCCTCGGTGCCGTGCTTGATCGACGGCGTGCGCATGCCCTCGGGGATCAACTCCTCGAGGTAGCGCGGCATGTAGCCTACGAGCCGACCCTGCTCGAGGAAGTCCCACACCTGCGGCGCCTCGCTGGCAAACATCACGTCCACTTCGGGGCGGTTCGCGCGCTGCTGCGCATCGAGGCGCTGCATCTGGTCCTCGGTGACCAGGCCTGCGTAGACGGGGGTGACGCCGTAGCGCTGCTCGAAGATCTCGAGCACCGGCGGGTGGCGGCTGCTGAGCGAGTACAGCACGACTTCGCCCTCGGCGCGGGCGGCCTCCTCGATCGCCTCCCAATCCTCCTCGAGGGGCTGGTACGGGCCGAGCTCGGCGCGCTGCAGCGCGGCGTCGATCTCATCGGGGGTCACCTGGGCCATGGCGCTCGTCACGAACGCGAGCGCGATGGCGACCACGAGGCAGGAGGTGAGGTAGCGTCTCATCGGTTGGCACCAACTCTCTCTGGCAGCGTCACGACACCG
>SKMG01000351.1 GCA_007121175.1 Trueperaceae bacterium
GACACCCAAGATGCCAATGCTCAGTGCAACTAGTATCCCTTTCATCCTTGTGTCTCCTTCGACAACGTCTCGGTGAATGGTTTCCGGCTTGCGTATCAAGCCGGAACGCAAAAAGCCTAGCATGGGGTCCCACCACCATCCGTAGCGGCGGTAGCGGAGGGCGCCCCGAGCACTCCCGGAAACGCAGCAGCACGCAAGCATCTCAACGTACGCTGCTGTCGCTCCCGGCACCCGAAGTCGTCCACGGCGACCGCGGTTGACGAACATAGAACACTGTCTCACACGAGCTCAGCCTGGACATCGCCGCCTCACATGCGCGAAGAGCCGTTCCGCGGCCAGGTAGCGCTCGGCAGATATCCTGGGCTTCACCAGGGGTGCTGACGCCGTGCTCTGAGCCGCGAACGCCGCAGGCTCATCGAAGCTGGCGACGTAGCGGCGACGCCGCGTGGCTCATCGCTATCCATCGCAATGCGATCGCGCCTCGAGCCTCGACCGTCCGCAATCTCAGTGGGCTATGGAACGAAAACAGCACGCGAATAGGAGAGCCGCAGGCCACGAGCGGCGCAGCCGGCGTCGCCCGCGCCGCCGGCTGCTCTGGCGGGCTCGCGCGACAATCGGCCCGACACCGGCACCAGTACCGGCGCGAGAGCGCGATGGCCGCTACCTCCGCATGCTCGCTCGTGGCACGCCTTCTCGCCTTCTCGTCGCGACGTGACTCGTCTCGGCACGACCTCCTCGTCACGGCTAGACCGCTGGTCCCGGCCCGACTCTCATGGTGACAATGATCGCCTCGCCAATACAATTCCATTTCATATGTAGCCCATCGCCAGGCCGGGCCGACGGCAGCTACGGCGCGTCGATGCGGGCCAGCGACGCGCGGCAGAAGGCGCCCTCGATCGCTACTGGCGGCCCACCCATACTCGACCGAGCGGTCCACGCCTAGCGCTCCAAGCGCATTTCGCGCCTTCTCGCACGTCGCCCAGCGGCTTGACGCTAGTGTTCCCGGTCGCCTATATTGCGGCGTCCAGCGGCACACTCACGCGACACCGAGCCGCTGGCAACGGGACCGAAAGGACGTGAGAACTGTGAACCGGGACGTCTTCGAAGGGAAATGGAAGCAGTTCCGCGGACGCGTCAAGCAACAGTGGGGCGACCTGACGGACGATGACCTCGACCGCATCGACGGCAGCTACGACCGCTTCATCGGCGTGCTGCAGGAGAAGTACGGCTACAGCCGGGCGGAAGCCGAGGCCAAGGTGGACGAGGAGTTCGCCGACACGTAAGGCCCCATCAGCTCACCACCGTGGCCAGGCGCCGATGAGCGCCTGGCCCTACGCAAGGAGGCATCATGGTCACACGTAGCAATCGCACGCAGCTGCTGTCCGCGGGCAGCATCAAGGGCACGAAGGTCGTGAACACCGCAGGCGACGACCTGGGCTCGATCGAAGAGCTCATGCTGTTCGTCGACAGCGGCGAGGTCGCGTACGCGGTGCTCTCGTTCGGGGGCTTCCTCGGCATCGGCGACAAACTGTTCCCCGTACCCTGGGAGGCGCTCGCCGTCGACACCGTCAACGAGCGCATCGTGTTCGACGTGCCGCGCGAGCGGCTCGAGAACGCGCCCGGCTTCGACAAGGGCAACTGGCCGACCACGGCCGACGACGCCTACATGACCGAGGTCCACAGCTACTACGGCTACGAGTACGGCGGCCGGCGCCGCTGAACGCCCCGGAACCTCCAGCAGGGGGGCGTTGCCGGCCGGCGACGCCTCCACCTGCCATGAGTTGGTGCGAAGCGAGTCCCCGCGTAGGAGCGAAATGAGCGACCCGAACGACCGACGCGACGCCGATCCCGGTAAGCCGGTGCAACAGCCCGAGCCGCCGTTCCCAGAGCAGCGACAGCCGCCGCCTGGCATCGAGGAGGAGCTCGAGCCCGCGCCGCGCTGGCGGGGTGAGCGCTACAAGCCGGCCGGCAAGCTCGCCGGACTCACGGCGCTGATCACCGGCGGCGACTCCGGCATCGGTCGCTCGGTGGCGTACTTCTACGCCCGCGAAGGGGCCGACGTCGCCATCACCGCCCTCCCGGAAGAGGCGCAGGACGCGAAAGTCACCAAAGATGCGATCGAGGAGCTCGGTCGCCGCTGCCTGGTCTTCGAAGGCGACCTCACCGAGCTGGCCTTCTGCGATCACATCGTGAGCGAGGCCGTGAAGCAGCTCGGCGGGCTCGACGTGCTCGTGCACAACGCGGCGTGGCAGAACCGCAAGCCGATCGAGGAGCTCAGCGAGGACGAGCTCGACCGCACCATGAAGGTCAACGTCTACGCCTACCTGCGACTGGCGCGCACCGCCGTACCCCACATGGAGCCCGGCAGCGCGATCATCGCAACGGGGTCCGTGGCGGGCATCCGGGGATCGGACCGGATGAGCGACTACAGCGCCACCAAGGGTGCGATCCACAGCATCACGAAGAGCCTGGCGACCGAACTCGTCGACAAAGGGATCCGCGTCAACGCCGTGGCGGCCGGCCCGGTCTGGACGCCGCTCAATCCTGCCGACACCGGCCTCGAGCCGGACGATGTCGCAGAGTTCGGGAGCTCGACCGGCTCGTCGAAGATGGATCGCCCCGGGCAACCGGAGGAGATCGCCCCCGCCTTCGTCTTCCTCGCCTCCAACGCCGACTCGAGCTTCGTCAACGGGGCCGTGCTCGTCATCACCGGAGGACCGACGTGAGCCCGACACTGGGGCTCGCATCCACGGCCACCCGCGCGAAGCGCGACATCGCTGGTTGCCCGCGGCGCAGCCGCGCGCACGAACCGGCACGAAAGGGGTAGTACCCATGCTCGAAACCATTGCCATCATCCTGCTCGTCCTCTGGCTGCTGGGGCTGATCACCGGCACCACGCTCGGAGGCTTCATCTACGTCCTGCTGGTCATCGCGATCGTGCTGTTCCTGGTCCGCATCATCAGCGGCCGCAGACCGGTCTAGCGCTGACCCACAGCGAACGCTAGGCGCGCACGTGCTCGACCGGGATGAGGTCAGCAGCACGTGCGCTTGCTTGGGTAGAGGAACGCCTGAAGGAGCGGCATCATGGCCAAGGACCACGGTCCTCAGATCAAGGACGACGAACGCTACGAGAAGCTCCGCGAGCAAGGCGTGGGAAAGGAGAAGGCCGCCCGGATCGCCAACACGCCTGCCTCGAAGGCCGGCAAGCGGGGCGGCAAGGCGCCGGCGTACGAGGAGTGGAGCCGCGACGACCTCTACGAGCGCGCCCAGGAGATCGGCATAGAGGGCCGCTCGAAGATGAACAAGCAGCAGCTGATCGACGCGCTGCGCAACCGCTGACCCTACACCCAGAACCGTCGCCCAGCCGCTGGCGCCGATCTCAGTCGAGCCTGCGCAGCATCTCGTCGAAGCGCTCGCGGAGCTCGGGACGCGGTGACCACGTCACCGCCTGGCCGGCGCCGCCGTGCCGCGGGATGACGTGGAAATGGAGGTGGAACACCGCCTGCTCCGCCGCCGCACCCGAGTTGCTGACGATCTGCACGTGCTCGATCCCGAGCCGCTCGCGGAACCGGTCGACGACCTGCTTGAGCGCCACCATCACATGCACGAGCTCGCTCGTCGGCACCTCGAAGATATCTCTCACGTGGCGCCGCGGGATCACCAGAGTGTGGTACTCCGACACCGGCTGCAGGTCGAGGAACGCCAGCGCGTGCTCGGTCTCGAGCACCCTCCACGACGGCGCCTCGCCGGCGGCGATGCGGCAGAAGATGCAGCCGTTCACCTCGCACCCGAGGCTGGGCTCCCCCGCCGCCGAGCCTGGACCAACAGCACGCCCTCGTGAGGCCCGCCTCGGAAGAGCTCGCGCTCGACCGACTCGACCGCGAAGCCGTTCTGGTGCAGCAGCGCGGCGACCTCGTCCTCACTGAAGTAGTGGTCCCAGAGGACGAAGTCGCGCACCTCCGCGCCGTCCTCGACGATCAGGTAGCGCCGCCCCCAGGCCCTGGCCTCCTCGAAGTGGACGTCCTCTTCGAGCACGAGGTGCGCCCGGGGACTCCAGAACGACGGGCCCTGCTGCAACGACCAGCTGCGGCCTTCACTGCGCTGGGCGTTGAGGCCCTCCCCGCAGACGTCGAAGACGAAGACGCCGTCGTCATGGAGCGCCGCGTGGACTCGCGCGAGCAGGGTGCGCTGCTCCGTCGGGATCAAGGCGCCGAAGTCGCAGTAGATGCATACGGCCACGTCGTAGCGGCCGGCGATCGGATCTCGTAGGTAGTCTTGGTGCAGATAGTTGATGGGCCATCCCTCGCGC
>SKMG01000423.1 GCA_007121175.1 Trueperaceae bacterium
ATCGGCGGCGGCTCCGGCTCCGGACCGCGCGGCACGGCGTCGTCGCCGAGCAGCTCGGGACCTGAGTCCGGCCCCGCCACGCGCTCTTCGGTCTCGACGTAGTCGCCGACGCCGCTCGTCGTTAGCCGCGCCTTGCCGACGGCCGTATCCGCCTCGGTCGGCGTCTGCGTGGTGCGCTTCCGGCCCTCGACGAGCGAGGCGGGCAGCTCAGCATCATCGATGAGCTGTGGCGGAGACGGCGTCGGGTCGGCCCGGCGGGCCGGCGCGCTCGGCGCCGCAGGCACCACCAGGCGCGGCCGCTCTCCGGCCGGGGTTGGGCCCGGTCGCCAGGTGGCGAAGCGCAGCACCACGCCGGCGACGGCGACGAGCAAGCCCAGCGCCATCAACGCGAACCACGGCCAGCTCCCGACGATCAGGCTGCGGGGCCGGCCGATGCGCGGCAGCTCACCGCGCAACAGCGCTGCTGCGCGGGTGGCTGGATCGGCGGGGAACACGTCCACCACCGGGACCACCTGTGTCGGAGAGGAGAAGGCCCAGGCCGACTCGGTGCGGGTGAGAGCGCGCCAACCGTCGGGACCGAACGGGTCGTAGACGCCGCTGATGGCGTAGATGCGCGGCGCCTCCTCGGGTCGCGGGAAGGGCGTCAGGAGGGTGAGCTCGCGGCCGTCGAGATAGGCGTCGAGGGGGAAGGGCGAGGCCGGGTCGATGGCGCCGCCTTCGTCCGCGAGCCAACCATACGCGCCGTCACCGGTCACCCGCAGCGCCAGCTGCCAACCGTCGCCGAGCGGCATCGACAGGCCCGATCCGGGTAGCAGCATCTCCGCGCCGCCGGGGCCGGTGTCGAGGTAGACCTCGACGATCGGCTGGGTGATGCCGAGCGGCAGGCCCTGGGCGCCGTCGACCGCGCCCAGCGTGACGGTCACTCGGATCGGATCGCCCGCGAGGAGCCGCACGTCGACCAGGTCGTAGAGCGCAGGATCGGCGTAGCGCGGGGCCGTCGGCGGTCGGAGGGTACCGTCGCCGTAGGCATCGGTGGTCTGTGCCAGCACGCCCGACGGGTCGGCGAGCAGCGTCAGCGTCAGGGCGACGATCCCGACCCAGGTCCTCAGGGCCCTCAGGCGGCTGGCGAGAGCGCTGGGTTGCGCTCGCGCGAACCTCATCGCCGGCTCCAGTCGCGCTCGAGCGCCAGCAGGCCCTCAGCCAGCCGGTCGGGATCGTGCTGCGCGTGCACGCCGTCATCGAGCAGCGGCAAGCGGATCAGCCGGATGCCTGCTGCGGCGAACCGCTGCGGATCGACCTCGACCAGGCTCGCGCCCTCTTCGGCATACGCCCTGAGCCGAGCCTCGTCGAGCGCGCGGTCGTTGACCACGACCGCGTCTGGATAGCGGCCGAGGTGCGCGTGGATCGCGGCCACGTGGTCCCAGGCGTCGAGTCCGGTGGTCTCGCCGTCCTCGGTCATGATGTTGCACACGTAGACGAGCCGTGCGGGCGACACCAGCAACGCGGCGCGCACGCCAGGGACGAGCAGCGGCGGCACCGTCGAAGTGTAGAGGCTGCCGGGGCCGAGCACCACCAGCTCCGCGCGCCCGAGCACCGTCACCACCTCGGGCAGGGCGTCGGCGCCCGCCGGGCTGAGCCGGACTTCGGCGATCGCGCCGCCGCCCTCGTGGGCATTCCTCTCGCCGACGATCTCGCGTCCGTCGCGCTTGCGCACCAGCAGCTCCACCGGGCGCGCGGTGGCCGGATAGACGGCTCCCGACAGGTCGAGCATCCGGTTCGCGGTCCGCAGCGCATCGCCGAAGTCGCCCTCGACTTCGGTGAGCGTGGTCAGGAAGAGGTTGCCGAAGGTGTGCCCCTGCAACTCGGCGCCGCGCTCGAAGCGGTAGTCGAGCAGTCGACCGAGCGCCGCCTCGTCGTCGGAGAGTGCCGCCAGGCAATCGACCAGGTCACCGGGTGCGGGCATGCCGAACGCGGCGCGCAGGCGACCCGAGGAGCCGCCGTCGTCGCTCACCGCCACCACCGCGGTGAGATTGGAGGTGGCGCTGCGCATGCCGCGCAGCAGTCTCGAGAGCCCCGTGCCGCCGCCGATCGCGACGATCCGCGGCCCGCGCGCGCGCCGCAGCCGCTCGTGCAGGCGCGGCGCCACCTCGCTCGGCTCAGGCAACCAGTGCGACAGCAGCGAGCGGTTGAGGCTCCCGACCGACCAGGTCACCAGCCAGCCGCCGACGGCGAACGCCCCCAGCGCGATCCAGCCGCCGAGCCGCAGCCAGTCAGGCGAGGTGAGCATCGCCTCGATCGGCTCCGAGGCGGCCTGGCGGCCGTCGCCCAGCAGCCACACGACCCCGCCCGCGGCGCCCAGCGAGAGCAGTACGCCGCCGGCTACCGCCGCTGTGACGAAGCGCTTGACGCCCATCCCGGGCGTCAGCCAGTAGCGCCAGGAGTGGCGTGTGGGGCTGCGCCCGCGGCCGACCACCGGGGCGCGACCTGGTGCCCTGACGCTCACGGTCGCAGGAGGCTCGCGGGCGGCCGGCAGGCGACGACCGCGTCCTGCCAGGCCACGATCACGACGTCGTCGACCTGCCCCAACATGCCTCCAGGGCATACCAGCAGCGGCGCTGCGCCGGTGTCGTCGAACACCGCCGCGGCACCGGCGATGTGGTGGTTGCGGTAGGACCACGCCGGGTCGTCGATCGCGACAGGCTCCGGCGCGACGTCGCCCTGGATGACGTGCCAGCGCTCGCCGTCGTGTCGCAGGTGGCCCACGTGGCCGGCGAGCTCGACCCTGAAGGTCGGCAGTTCGCCCTCGCCGTGCAGGGCGGTCCAGGTCGCCGGCGTCAGGAAGCCGACGTCGACCTCGGTGCAGCGCATCGGCGAGTCGGGGCTATGCGGCACCACCACCGCCTCGCGGGCGTAGGCGCCATCTAGGAGCAGCGTGGCCACCGCCTCGGCGCCTTCGCGGACCGTCCAGCAGCCGACCCGCACGCGGACGTACTGCAGGCCGTCGGTCATGGCGAACTCGTTGAATGCCGGGAAGCCGTGCGACCGCAACGCCGCGGCGGTCCATTGCGCCTCGCGCAGGTCGCGCAGCGCCACGGTCTGGACCGACCAGCCGTCCGCGTGCGCCTCGACGACGGCTGCGAGCAGCAGCGCCCCGAGCAGCGCGGGCACGCAGCGTGACAGCCGCTGGCGCATGCTCATGTGCGAGGGCCTCGGACGACGTCGCCGAAGTTGCGCAGTACCCGCAAGCCCACCGCCTGGCTCTTCTCGGGGTGGAACTGGGTCGCGTGCAGCCGGCCGATCGAGACCGCGCTGAGGAAGCGCGTCTCGCCGTAGACGGTCTCGGCGCCGCTCGGCACGGCCGCCTCCGGGAAGGTCACGAAGTACGAGTTGGCGAAGTACACGAAGGCGCCGCTGTCGATACCCGCGAGCAGCGCCGGCGTGCCGAGCGGCCGGATCTGGTTCCAGCCCATCTGCGGCACGCTCACACCGCGTGCCGGGAAGCGCCGCACCTCGGCGTCGAGCACGCCGAGCCCCGGCACGCCCGGGGCCTCCTCGGATCCGCGCGTCAGCAGCTGCAGCCCCACGCAGATCCCGAGGAACGGGGCGTCCGCCGCGATGTGGGCGGCGACGACGGGGGCGAAGCCGGAGCGCTCGAACGAACGCATCACCTGGCCGAAGTGGCCCTGGCCCGGGAGCACGAGGGCGTCGGCGTCGCGGGCGACCTCGGGATCGGCCGCGCGGCGCGCCGGCACCCCGGCAGCCAACAGCGCCTTCTCGACGCTGTGCAGATTGCCGGCCCCGTAGTCGATGAGTACCACCTTCGCGGCGGTCAGAATGCCCCCTTGGTCGACGGGAGGTCGTCGTGCGTCACCCGCGTCGCCGCTCGGAGCGCGCGCGCGAACGCCTTGACGATGGCCTCGCAGACGTGGTGCGCCTCGCCCATCGCGAGCACGCGCACGTGCATGGTGGCGCGGGCGTGGTTGACGAAGCCGCGCAGCAGCTCGCGCAGGTGGTAGGCGGAGAAGCCGTTGACGCTGCCGGGCACGCCCTGCGGCTCGAAGGCCAGGAACGGCCGCCCCGAGAGGTCCAGCACGATCTCGACCAGGGTCTCGTCCATCGGCACGCTGGCCGCTGCGTAGCGCTCGATGCCGTGCGCATCGCCGAGCGCCTCGCGGAGCGCCTGGCCGAGCGTGATGCCGATGTCCTCCGCGAGGTGGTGGACATCGACGTGGAGGTCGCCCCTGGCGTGGACTGTGAGCCCGAGCCGGCCGTGCCGGACGAGCTGCTCGAGCAGGTGATCGA
>SKMG01000227.1 GCA_007121175.1 Trueperaceae bacterium
GGCCTGCAGCACGCGTTCGTCGCTGGCGACGGCGTCCCGTTCGCCGGCACCCACCGCGACGCTCTCGATACGTTGCGGGTAGATCGGGATCTGATCGAACCACGCGTCGAGCGTCACGCCCGAGGTGCGGCAGGCCGTCAGCACCTGGAGCGCCGCGAGGATCCCGTCGCCGGTGGTGGCCTTGTCGAGGAACAGCAGATGTCCCGATTGCTCGCCGCCCAGCCTCAAGCCGTCGGCCATCAGGCGCTCCAGTACGTACCGGTCACCGACCTGGACGCGTTCGAGCTTGACCCCATGCGCCTCGAGCCAACGTTCGACGCCGAGGTTGGTCATGCTGGTGGCGACCACGGTCCGCTCGCGGCGCACGACCGCGCAGATGGCCAGCATGTGATCGCCCGTGACCAAGCGGCCGCGGGCGTCCGCCATCAGCACGCGATCGGCGTCGCCATCGAAGGTGACGCCGACGTCGAGGCCGGAGAGGGCGACACGCTCGATGATCGCGCGCGGGTGCGTGCTGCCGCACGCGACGTTGATGTTGCGCCCGTCGGGCGCCGCGTTGATGACGTCGAGGCGCGCGCCGATCTGCCGGAAGAGCTTCGGCGCGATCTGCCACGCCGCGCCGTGGGCGGCGTCGAGCCCGACCCGCAGGCCGTCGAGGTACGGAGCCGTCGCCAACAGGTGACGTAGGTAGTGGCCCTCCTCGTGGGCGTAGCGCCGTACGCGGCCGACGCCGTCGTGGGTGCAGGCCGCGAGGCCTAGGTCGTCGGTCGCCGAGAGTGCCGCGAGGCGGTTCTCGATGGCGAGCTCGTCGCCGTCGGTGAGCTTGAAGCCGCGCCCGTCGAACAGCTTGATGCCGTTGTCCTCGAACGGGTTGTGGGAGGCGCTCACCATCGCGCCTGCCGTCGCGCCCAGCGCGGTGACCAGGTGCGCCACCGCCGGGGTCGGGGCCACGCCGAGTTCGATCACGTCGGCGCCCCGCGAGCTCAGCCCCGCCGCGAGGGCGGCCGTCAGCATCGCCGACGAGGCCCGTGTGTCCTGGCCCACCACCACCAATGGCCGTGCCGTGCCCAGCGCCCGGAGCTGCTCGGTGGTGGCCGCGCCGAGGCGCAGCGCGAAGGGGGCGGTCATCGGCAGCTCGCCCGCGCAGCCGCGCACGCCGTCGGTGCCGAAGTAGCGACGCTCGTTCACGCCGCGCATTCTAGCCCGTTGCGGTGCTACGCTCGCAGATTATGACCAAGTCCGTGCTGGAGCCCGTCGACGTGGTGGTCCACAGCCAGGAGTTCCGGGTGCACGCGAAGGTGCACATGCGCCCCGGCACTTCCACCGCATGGCTGCTCAACACCGAGGACCGCGCCTTCCTCTCGCTCACCGACGCGTCTCTGTACCGTCCGACGGTCGTCGATCCGCCGCCGGAGAGCGACCTGCGCTACGAGACCGCCTACGCCGCGGTGGCGAAGTCTCACGTGCTCTGGATGGCGGGTGGCGCTCCCGACTCCGGCCAGGACGGCTTCGGTCGGCAGCCGCGGCAGGTCTTCGTGATGTACCCGAACTACGTGATGCAAGGGCTGTTCCACATGCGCTCCGAGACCCGCCTCTCGGACTTCCTCGGCACCGTCATGGGGCCCAAGTCGTTCCAGACGCTCTTCGACACCGCCATCTTGGAGCCGGGGCCGCCGGGCACGCGGATCGACGACTGGCGCGTGCTGCAGCGCCACGCGTTCGTGACGGTCAACCTGCGCCTGGCCGGAGGCGTCTTCGACGCTCGCTCCGGCGGGCCAGCGCGCGACGAGAGCGCCCCCGGCTGAACCCGGCGGCGCTGGCCGCAGCTACAGGTTCCAGCCGCCGGCCACTTCCAGGTGCGTGCCGGTGACGTACTCAGCCTCGGGTCTCAGGAAGTAGCGCACCGCACCGACGAGCTCGGAGAGCCGGCCGGGCCGGCCCTGTGGGATCTCGGTGAGCGGCTGCGTGACGCTGTTGGCCATCACACCCGGGCTCACGACGTTGGCGGTGATGCCGTAGCGCGCCTCGGAGCGAGCGAGGGCCTTGGTGTAGAGGATCACGCCGGTCTTGGCGATCTGGTACGCGACGATCGCCGGACGCGCCTTGAGCAGTTCGGCGCCAGCGTAGCCGACGTTCACGACGCGTCCGCCTCCGGCGGCACGCATGATCGGCACGGCTCGCTGGCAGGTGTAGAAGGTGGCGTGGAGGTTGCTCGCGAGCATGTGGTGGTAGGTGCCCGCGTCGAGCTCGGCGAGGGGACCGTGGTGGTAGTCGCCGACGTTGTTCACCAGCACCCGCAGGCCGCCGAGGGCTGCGGCCGCGGCGTCGACCAGCCCCTGAGCGCTCCGCTCGTCGGTGACGTCGGCCGCCAGCGCCCGCGCCCGCACCCCGAGCGCCTCGGCCCGTGCCACCACCTCGAGCGCCTCGCGCTCGGATGAGCGGTAATGCACCACCACGTCGAGGCCATCCTCAGCGAGCGCAATGGCGATCTCCCGGCCGATGCCCTTGGCCGAGCCCGTCACCAGCGCTCCCCCTCGCCCGGGCAGGGTGGTGCGGAGGTCGCCGTGGCGCTCACGACCAGGGCGTCCCGTCACGCCTCGCTCCCGGCCCCGTCCCGCGCACGGGGGCCGTGCAACGCCGGGGTCGTCAGGCCGTGCGCCCGGTAGTGCTCGAGCAGACGCACGGTCGGTTCGTTGAGATCGAGGGCCGCCGCCTCGGCGACGGTGCACCAGGCCCACTGCTGCGCCTCGTCGTTGAGCGTCACGCGCTCGTCGGCCGTGCGCGCGACGACATTGACCAGGACGAAGTGGGCCGGCCGGTGGAACTGCGGGTGCAACACCGCCTCCTGCAGCGGCCCCCAGCGCACCTCGGTGAGGCTGAGGCCGGTCTCCTCGCGGACCTCACGATGCACCGCCTCCAGCAGCGACTCGCCCCAGTCGACCTTGCCGCCGGGGACGCCCCAGCGGTCGCCCCACTTGTGGGTCCGGATCAGCAGCAGCCGCCCGCCAGGGCCGACGATGAGCGCCCCCACGGTGACGAGCGGGTAGGCGTGACCGGGTTCCGGTGAGGCGCCCGCAGGGCGGCCGGTCACGCGCCGGCCCCTAAGTAGCGGCGGAAGCGCCAGGCGCGCAGGCCCTGCACCAGCAGCACGTAGAGGCCGGACGCGAGCACGAAGTAGACGTAGGCGAACGGCACGCCCAGCACCAGGCACAGGCCGAGGACGAGCAGCTGCGTCGAGAGCCCCAGGTTGACGAGCGTGCCGGTGCTGAACAAGTCCGACCAGGCCAGGCGCACGTCGAGCGCTGCGCGTGCCTCGCTCACGCCAGCGAGGCGCCGGAACAGCCGGGCGTCGAGCCGGGTCAGGGCACGGTCTTGCGGCGCCAGCACCAGCTGGTAGATGCCCCTCACGAGCCGGTACAGCGGCAGCGGGGCGCCGATGGGGAGATCGTCGTCGGGCGTGACGTCGCGTCCGCGGAGCGCCGTGTAGCGCCCTTCGAGCACGAAGTCGAGCGACAGCACCAGCGTCAAGACCAGCGCCGCGAGTGCCGCCAGCGGCCACGCCCAGAGACCCGGGCCGTGCAGCGCCAGGGCGGCGAACAGCAGCAGGTTCACGAGCATGTCGAGCACCGTGTCGAGATAGCGCCCCATGCGTGTGACGCGGCCCGTCGCGCGAGCCACGCCGCCGTCGAGGTTGTCGAGCAGCGTCTTGCACTGCAGCAGCAGCGCCGCCCACAGCCAGCTCGAGGGTCCGGCCGCCACCAGCAACGCCGCCAGCATCCCCAGCGACGCGTGCGTCAGCACGATCGCCTGGGGATCCATCCCCGTGCGCCCCAAGGGGACGACCAGCGCATCGGTCAGGGGGCGCAGCGCGCGCAACAGCACCTCGCTGCGGGGCCGCGGCTTGGCCGCCGCGCTGACGTCGATGGCGCCGGTCGGTGGCCGGTTCCTCGGAGCGGCTGGCCCGCTGCCGCCCGGTCCGGAGAGTCCCACGTGCCCCTTCACGCCCCGTAGGCTAGCAGGCCGGCGCCTAGGGCAGGGGCCTGCCGCCTGGCCGCGGTAGAGCTCTCGTACACTGGGCCCATGCTGACGCTGTCCGCCGTCCTGATGGTCGCTGCGCTGCTGGTGTTCTGGCGCGGCCTGCTGTGGCGGGGCCGACCGCTGCCCGGGGTGCTGCGAACGCCACCGCTGCTGATCGGTCATCGCGGCGTCCGCGGGCTACTGCCCGAGAACGGCCTCCCGGCCTTCCGCATGGCGCTCGAGCACGGCCTCGACGGGCTCGAGACCGACGTCCAGCGGACCC
>SKMG01000064.1 GCA_007121175.1 Trueperaceae bacterium
GCGCCGCTGACGGCCCGGCGGCCGCTATCGGCCCCGTGGCCGGAGCGGCCATCCTGCTCGATCCCGGCGAACCGCTCCCGACCCTGGCTCCGGGCGACCGGGTCGAGCTCGCGCCGGGCCGCCACCAGGGTCCCTGGCTGGTGGGGGCTGCCGACGTGACCCTGCAGGCGGCCCCCGGGGCGCTGCTCGACGGCGGCGGCAGCGGCAGCGCGCTCACGCTGAGCGCGCCCCGCATCCGGGTGCTGGGGCTGCAGATCACCAACGTCGGGCCCGTGGCCGACCTCTACGAGCCCGACGCGGCGGTCTACCTGCGCGGCTGCGACCAGTGCGAAGTCGAGGGCGTGCGCGCCGAGCCAGTGAGCGCGGCGCTGCGCGTCGAGGACTCCGCCGACGTGCGGGTGCTGGACCTCTGGGCCACGGGAACCGGTGCCGGGCCGGGCGTGACGGCGTACCAGGCTCCGGGTCTGCAGCTGCACCAGCTGCAGCTCGAGAGCTTCCTGGACGGGCTCTACCTCGAGCGCAGCGACGACCTGCAGGTCACCGATGCGACCATCCTCGACTCTGGTCGTTACGGCGTGCACCTGATGTTCAACCGCGGCGCGCACGTCGAGCGGCTGCAGGCGACGGGAGGCGGCGTCGGCTCGGCGGTGATGTACGGGCGTGAGACAGTGCTGCGTGACGTGCGCTTCAGCGGGCACCGCGGGCCCATGGCGTTCGGCCTGCTGATCCAGGAGGAGCATGCGGCGCGAGTCGAGCGCGCTGAGCTGCGCGGGAACACCATCGGCCTGCTGGTCCTCGCATCTCCCGGTCTGGAGGTGCGGGGCACCGAGTTCGACGCCAACGGCTTCGGCGCGGTGCTGCAGCGGCTGCCGCCGGCGTTCGACAGCGGTGAGCCCGCGCGGGACACGACCCTCGTCATCGAGGCCAGCCGCTTCAGCCGCAACGCCTTCGATCTCGCGCTCGACGACGACCGGGCCGACGTGCGGGTGCACGGCAACGCCTACGACCGCGCCCCGCAGCTCGATCTCGACGGCGACGGCACGCTCGACGCCCACTACGTCGTCGGCACCTCGCTCGGCGCCTTGGCGGCGCGGCAGCCGGATCTGTCGCTGCTGGCGTTCGGCCCCGCCATCGTGCTCTGGGAGGCCCTCGAGGCGCGGGTTCCAGGCGTGCGCTTCGGCATGCTGGCCGATCCCGAGCCGCGCGCGGGTGCTGCGCCGCCCGGCGAGGGAGCGCAGCTCACCTGGTTGCTGGCCCTGGTCCCGCTCGTGGGAGCGTTCTGGTCGCTCCGTCCCGACCGGCGGCGGTGGCGCTCATGATCAGCCTCGCCGACGTCAGCTGGCGCGGCCGAGTCCACGACGTCACGCTGGAGCTGGAGCCCGGTGCCATCGCGCTGCTCGGCGCCAACGGCGCCGGCAAGAGCAGCCTGCTGGGCCTGCTCGCCGGACGCGCCCGGCCGGATCGCGGGAGCGTGCAGCTGGGCGGCGTACCAGCGCGCGATCGGCGCGCCGCGGCGCTGCGCGGCTACGTGCCTCAGCGCATCACCCTGCCCGGCGGAGCGCGGGTGGCCGAGGTGCTGGCGGTGGCGCGCCACGTGCGTCGAGCGGACGCTGCAGCGCTCGGCGAGGCGATCGACCGGCTCGGCCTCGAGCCGCTGCTGAGGCGCAGCGTGACGCGCCTCTCGGGAGGCGAGACCCAGCGCGTCGCGGTGGCAGCGGCGCTCTTGGGCCGGCCCCGGTTCTGGCTGCTCGACGAGCCGGCCTCGGCGCTCGATGCCGAGGGCCTCGAGCGGCTCTCCCACTGGCTGCACGAGCACGTGGCGCAGGGCGGCACCGTGGTGCTCTCCGCTCACCGCCTCGACGAGGTGACGAAGCTCGCGCAGCGAGCGGTCCGGATGGAGGACGGACGCATCGTGAGGTGAGCGCGGCAGTGGAAGCGCTCGGCCTCGTCCGGCCGTCTCGCGCTAGCCTGCGGTCCTCGGTCCTTGCAGGCGCCGCGACGCGAAGGCGACGACCAGCGCCAGGGCAACACACCAGGCGAGCGCCACGAGCAGGTGGCCGCCGACCTCGGAGAGGCCCGCGCCGCGGCCGGTGACGGCCACGATCGGGTCGAGGAACCAGTAGGTCGGGAAGATCCTGGCGATCCACTGCGGCCAGTCCGGGAAGAGGTAGAACAGCACCGGCGCGACCAACAGGATGTTGATGGACTTCGCGAGGGTGAACAGCGTGGTGGAATCCTTGGCGAGCGTGCCGAACAGCAGCCCGGTGATGGCGGCCATCAAGGCGCCCACCAGCAGGCTGGCGAGCAGCGCCGGCGGCTGCCCGACCAGGGCACCGTTGAGCGCGAGCGTCGCTACCGCCACCACCAGGCCGAGCACGAACCCCAGGACGGCCTTGGCGACGAGCACGTCGGCCAGCCGGGCGGGCGTCGCGAGCAGTGCATCGAGCGTGTTGCGTTCGCGCTCCTCGACCAGGCTGAACGCCGGGATGAACATGCCCGCAACCAACAAGGCAACGAGCACGACCAGCGGCAGCAGCCGCTCGATGAGGCTCTGCTCCGGTCCCTCGCCAGCGCCGACGAGCGACACGGTCA
Organism: Trueperaceae bacterium; assembly: GCA_007121175.1. Classification (GTDB taxonomy): domain Bacteria; phylum Deinococcota; class Deinococci; order Deinococcales; family Trueperaceae; genus CSSed10-48. Next base: position 2,593 of record SKMG01000064.1, read on the forward strand.
CCGGCGACGTGCGTCCCTCGACTGTGCGAAGCAGGTCGAGCGTGGTCATCGACACCAGCACCCGGTCCGAGGCCAGGCTGTCGCCCGAGACGTAGAGGGGCAGCAGCGGCAACTCGCCGGCGCGCACTGACTCGTCGAAGCCCGGAGCGAGCAGCAGGCCGGCGTCGAGGTCGTGACCGCGCACGAGCTGGAGCAGGGTCTCGCCGTCGCCAACCAAACGCACGTCGAGATCGCTGCTGCCCATCAGCGCCTCGGTCAGCGCCGAGGTGCCCTCGTCGACCACCCCGAGGCGCGGGCGGGTGTCGAACAGCGAGCCGAACACGCCCTGGAGCAGCACCGTCCAGAGGATCGGGAGCAGCAGTCCCCAGGCCAGCAGCGGCGAGCGCGGGCCGACGGCAAGGTCCTTGCGCAGGATCGTCAGCATGGCGCCGAAGTTCATGAGCGTGCCACCCTCCTGGCGAGTACCAGGCCGCCGATCGCGAAGAGGCCCGCGGTCCACGCGAGAGCCGAGGCGAACGCGCCGCTCAGGTCGCCGAAGCCGAGGCCGAAGGTTGCGCCACCATGGAGCGCCTGGAGCACGCCGAAGCTCGGCAGCGACTGCATCCACCACGAGGCGGAACCTGGGAACAGTAGCGCGAACGCCGGGATCATCATCGGGATCAAGAACAGCACACCGATGAACAGCGTGGTCATGAAGTCGCGGCCGGCCGCGCCCGCCAGCAGCGACACGGCCGCCACCAGCAGAGAGCCGAGCAGCACCGCCGACAGCACCACCAGCGGCTGCGTGCCGAGCCCCTGCAGCACGACCAGCAGCACCAGCGCCTGCGAGAACGCCAGCAGCGTGCCGGTGAGCCCCTTGGCGATCACCACGTCGGCGACACGTGCCGGCGTGGCGATGATCGCCGCGACCGTGCGAGAGCCGACCTCGGTCGCGATCAGCGACGCCAGCGCCAGCGATTCCGTGATCAGCACGAAGAACACCGCCAATGGCCGCACCTGCTCACGCAGCGACACCTGTGCGCCGGCACGGTCCACACCCAACACCATCTCGTCGTCTGGTAGCAGCGTGACCGGCACCGGGGCGCCCGCGAGCATGAACGCCATCTCGCGAACCCCACCCTCGAGCGCGCCGCGCACCTCGGGCGGCACGTCGGCATTCACGAACACCCGCACCTCGGTCGGCTGCGAGGTCATGATCCGCAGCAGGAAGCCGGTCGGGAACGCCAGTCCCGCGGTCACGGCCCCGCCGGCTCGCTCGCCGTCGCCGAGCACCGCCGCGGCCAGGGCCTCCTCGTCGTCGAACCCGATCACCCGCAGCCCGACCTCGCCGTCGGCCAGCGCCAGCCCCTCGAGACTCGCGGCCAGCGAAGCCGGGTAGACCCCGATCGTCAGCGTCTCGTCGACGCTGTCGGGCAGGAGCCAGAAGATCAGGATCGCGAAGACCAGCACCAGCGGCGTCAGCACCAGCCACACTGTGTCGCGCGACAGCTCGATCAGATCCTTGCGCATGATGGTGACGACGAGGCTGGCCCGCGAGGGGCGCGAGCCGGTCACGACAGCCCTCGTCCGGTCATCTCGATGAACACCGCCTCCAGCGTCGCCTCCTCGGTGTGCACCGTGACCAACTCACCGTCGCTGGTCGCCTCCGCCAGCGCCGCGGCCGAGGACTCGCCCGACCACTCGATGACGCGCTCCTCGATCTCGCCGTTGCGCCTCATGCGAACCCGCACGCTGCGCTTGCCGTGTGCCAGCTTGAGGCTCTCGGGCGTGTCGATGGCGTAGATACGTCCGTCGTTGATGAACGCCACGCGGTCCGAGAGCGCATCGGCCTCCCACATGTCGTGCGTGGTCAGGATCACGGCCGCGCCCTTCTCCGCCTGCTCTCGGATCACGCCTCGGATGGTCTGCGCCGACACCGGGTCGAGCCCGTCGCTCGGCTCGTCGAGCACCAGCACGTCGGGATCGTTGACCAGCGCGCGTGCGATCATCAACCGCTGGCGCATGCCCTTCGAGTATCCCGCGACCCGGTCGCGCCCACGCGTGGCCAACCCGACGCGCCCCAACAGGCCGTCCACGTCGACCTCGCGAAGGCCGTGCAGGCGCGCGAAGAAGCGCAGATGCTCGACGCCCGACATGGTCGGGTAGAGGTTCTTCTCCTCGAAGCAGACGCCGAGCCGCGACTGCACCGCCTCGCGCTCACGCACCACGTCGTGCCCGAGCACGCGGATGCTGCCGCGCTCGGGTCGGTACTGGCCGATCAGCATCTTGATCGTGGTCGACTTGCCAGCGCCGTTCGGCCCGAGGAAGCCCAGGATCTCGCCCGGCGCCACCGCGAAGCTGATCCCCCGCACCGCCGGGCGTTTGCCGTAAGAGAAGTGCACGTCGTCGACCACGATCGCCTCCGCAGGCTTGCGCTGCGAGGTCGTGCTCACTGCCGTGACGGTCACGCCAACTCCCCCTTCTCGGCCGCGCCTGCGCCGAGAACGGCGCCAAGAGGGCGTCGCGCACGGCGCTCGGCGCAACGCACCAGCGTAGCGCCTCCGGGGCGCGCCGGTGCAGGGGCCAACGTCGCTCGACTGGCGTAGTCTATGGCGCGATGCCCATCGATACCCTCCTCGTGTTCGTCATCCTCGCGGTGACGGTCGCCCTCTTCGTGAGCGATCGCATTCGCCTGGACCTCGTCGCGATGATGTCGCTGCTGGCGCTGCTGCTCACCGGCATCCTCACGCCCGCCCAAGCCCTGTCGGGATTCTCCGACTCGCTGGTGATCATGATCGCGGGCCTGTTCGTGGTCTCCACGGGGCTGTTCCAGACCGGCATCGCCGCGCGCCTCGGGCGCTGGCTGGGGCGCATCGCCGGAACTTCAGAGGTGCGCCTGATCGCGCTGGTCATGCTGGTCACCGCGCCGCTCTCGGGCATCATGAGCTCCACCGGCACGGTGGCGGTGATGCTGCCGCTCGTCGTCACGCTCGCCTGGCGCGCCAACATCTCCCCGAGTCGGCTGCTGATCCCGCTGACGATGGCGTCGCTCATCGGTGGCATGACCACGCTCATCGGCACCGCGCCGAACCTGGTCGCCTCGAACCAGCTCGTGGCGCAGGGCCTGCCGGGCTTCAACTTCTTCTCGTTCACGCCGCTCGGCTTGGCGATGCTGCTGGTGGGCGTAGTCTTCATGACGACCATCGGCCGGCACTGGCTGGTGGCTCGCGCGCCTGCGAACCCCGCGGGCGAGTCCGACGCACAGCCGTCGCTGGCGGAGCTCGCCCAGAGTTACGGCCTTTCGTCGCACGTCTTCCGGACCACAGTCGGGATCGAATCGCCGCTCGAGGGCAGCACGCTCGCCGAGCTTGGATGGCCCGAGCGCTTCGGCATCCAGGTGCTGGCGGTCGAAGCGGCGCCGTCGGGGCGGAACCATCTGCGCGGCCGCCGCAACCACGAGCGCTCCAAGCCGCTCGGGCCGTCGACGCGCATCGAGCACCACGATCGGCTGTTGCTGCAAGGCGAGCGGGAGCACGTCGAGGCTCTCGCCCTCGAGTACCGCCTGCAGATAGAGCCCGTCGACGCCGCTGGCGAGCGACTGATCCCACCCGACCTCGGCCTGGTCGAGGTGCTGCCGACCCCGCGCTCGCGCTGGCTCGACCAGAGCCTCGCCGAGCTGAGCTTCCGCGACCGCTACGGGGTGCAGGTGGTGGCGGTGCGGCGCGAGGGCGCGAACATCACCGAGGGCCTGGCGCAGCTGACCTTGCGCTTCGGCGACACGCTGCTCGTCGAGGGATCGCGCAAGGCGATCGAGTTGCTGCGCCGCGAACGGCTCGACGCCGTCGTGCTGGCCGACCCTGGAGCGATGGAGGCCGAGGCTCCGCGGGCGGATCGTGCGCCGGTGGCCGTGGTGATCATGCTGCTGATGCTGGTGGTGATGACCTTCGGCTGGATCCCGAACGTCGTGGCGGTGCTGGTCGCCGCCGTCGCCATGGTCCTGGCCGGCTGCCTGACCATGGACGACGCCTACCGCGGCATCAACTGGGAGGCGATCGTGCTGATCGCTGCCATCTTGCCGATGGCCACCGCGCTCGAGATCACCGGTGGCCTGCAGTTGGTGGTCGACGCGCTCGTCGGCGCCGTCGGGCCCTACGGGCCGCTGGCGATGCTGGCCGGCCTGTTCCTGCTCACCTCGATCGCCAGCCAGATGATCAGCAACACCGCGACCGCCGTGCTGCTGGCGCCGATCGCGTTCCAGGCGGCAGCGATGCTCGAGGTGTCGCCCTACCCGATGCTCATGACCGTCGCGCTGGCCGCCTCGACCGCCTTCGCCACGCCGGTCGCCTCGCCGGTCAACATGCTGGTGCTAGGCCCGGGCCAGTACCGGTTCAGCGACTTCCTGCGCGTGGGCGTCGCGATGCAGCTGCTGGTGCTGATCGCCACGGTCCTGCTGGTGCCGTTGCTGTTTCCCTTCTAGGGTCACACGACGCGACGGAGGCCGGCGCGCGCTAGCATGGCGGCTCGTCCCGGCGCCGTGCCCTCGAGGCGTGGCCGTTCGAGTCCGAGGAGCTCACATGACGTGGTCGGCGTCGCCCCTCAGCCTGGCGCTCGTGATCGCCGCGCTCACGCTCGGCATGCTGGCCGGCGTGGTCTGGGCGCGCCGGATGGGCCGCTCGGCTCGGCTGCAGGACATCGAGCGGCAAGTGCAGGCCGAGCGTAGCATCGCCCAGGCCGAAGCCACCTTGCGCCACCAGGAGTCGTACGTGCTTGCCCTGCAGCAGTTGACCGAGGGGCTGAGGCAGCGCGCGCCGCTCGGGGATCTGCTCGAGACGCTGCTGCGCCATGCTGGCGACGTGCTCGGGGCGGCCCACGGTCACCTCGGCCTGATCGACCCGCGGCTCGGGAGCATGGTGCGCGCACGCGCCAGAGGACGCTTCTCCGATCTGGTCGACGGGGGCGTGCGTGTCGGTGAGGGTGTCGCAGGTCTGGCCTGGGCCCGGCGCTCGCCGGTGCGCGTGGACGACTATGCGGCCTGGGACCGCAGGCTACGCGGCGACCAGCTCGGCTGGCTGCGGGCGGTGCTGGCGGCGCCGCTGGCGAGCCGCGAGGGCGTGCTCGGCGTGATCGTGCTCGGTCGCGATCGAGACGACCGTCGGACCTTCAGCTCGGCCGACGAGGCAGAGCTGGCGCGCTTCGCCGAGCTGGCGGCGCTGGCGGTGCTGAACGTCAGGCTCATCGAAGAACTCGAAGGCAGACGGCGAGAATCCGAACAGCTCGCGCGTATAGGCGACGCGATGCAGGAGGCCGGCGGCGTCGACGAGCGCATGTCGCTCGTGCTGGCGGCGATCTCGGACGTCGCCGACCTGCAGCGCGCCGTGATCTGGCTCCCTGAGCCCGACGAGCGGTCGCTGAAGGCGAGCGCCTGGGTCGGGTACGCGGACGGGGCCAGCGCGGCGCCCGTGCCGCTGGGCGGCCGCGTACCACTCGACGGCACGGTGCCGCTCCTCGAAGGGGCCTACCGAAACGCGCGCGAAAGCCTGACCGAGGCGGCTGACGCTCCGCCGCCCTCGCCGCAGACCGCGGAGCTGACGGAGAACGGAGCGCTCCACTGCGGCCGCGCGGCGCTGGTCCTGCCGCTGATGGCGCGCGGCGCGGTGGTGGGTGTGCTCACGGCCGATGCCCCGGCGGCCGGTCGTACGCTCCGCGAGAGCCTGGGGGTATTGCGCCGCTTCGCCGCGAGCGCCGCGGTCGCCATCGACGCCGCTCGTTTGCTGAGCGCTGCCCAGAGCGAGCTGGGCGAGCGGCGCGCGGCTGAGCAGGAGCTGCGCCGCTCGGAGGAGAAGTACCGGGGGATCCTCGAGCAGATCGAGGAGGCCTACTTCGAGACCGACTTCCGCGGGCGCTTCACCGTGGTGAACGCGGCGCTGCTGCGCAGCCTCGGGACCACTCGTGAGCAGATGCTCGGACGATCGTTCTGGCCGTTCGTCGACGACCAGGAGCGCCGCGCGGTGCTCGAGGTGTTCCACGAGGTGGCGCGCTCGGGAACCCCTGCACTGGGCGTCGAGTTGCGCTACCGCAACCCAGCGCGCGGCTCGGTGTCCCGCGCCGAGATGTCGATCAACTTGGTGCGTGGGGAGAGCGGCGACCCGGTCGGCTTCCGCGGCGTCGTGCGCGACATCGAGGAGCGCGTGCGCTATCAGGAGGAGCTGCAGGCAGCCAAGGACGTGGCCGAGGCCGCGAATGCCTCCAAGAGTGTGTTCCTGGCCAACGTGTCGCACGAGCTCCGCACGCCGCTGACGTCGATCCTCGGCTTCGCGCGCCTGATCGAGCGGCGCTTCGACGAGTTCCTGGCGCCGCACCTGGCCGCGATCGACGAGCCGCGCGTGCAGCGCGCCGCCCGGCAGGTACGGACGAACGCCGCCATCATCGGACGCGAGAGCCGTCGCCTGACGGCGCTGATCGACAACGTGCTCGACCTGGCCAAGATCGAGGCCGGCAAGGTCGACTGGCAGCTCGAGCGCATGGCGCCGCTGACGGTGGTCGAGCAGGGCCTCGAAGCCGCCCGCGGGCTGCTCGACGAGCGTCCCCTGGTGGGCGTCCGGCTCGAGCGAGGTTTCGACGTCCCGGACGTGATCGCCGACCGTGATCGGTTGCTGCAGGTGGTCATCAACCTACTCTCCAACGCGCTGAAGTTCACGCCCGCAGGCGAGGTGGTCGTGCGCGTCGAGCGCGCCGGCATCGAGGCGCTGGTGAGCGTGAGCGACACCGGCGTCGGCATCGCCGCCGAGGATCACGCCGCGGTGTTCGAGCAGTTCCGCCAGGTGGGCGACACGCTCACCGAGAAGCCTCAGGGGACGGGCTTGGGCCTGCCGATCTGCAAGCAGATCATCGAGCACCACGGCGGCCGGCTGTGGCTCGAGAGCTCCCTCGGCCGCGGCTCGACCTTCAGCTTCACGCTGCCCGCTGCGCCCCCGGCCGAACCCGAGGGCACCAACCGCCCGGAGTTGGCTGATGCGGAGGTGGTGCAGTGGTGGTGACCGGCGAGCCGAGCGGTGTGCTGCCGCTCCGGCGCCTGCTGCCGCAACGCGAGCTCGGCGAGCTGCTCGGGGCCTTCGCGCCGCTCTTCCCGGGAGCGACGCTTCGCGTTCTCGACCCCGCCGGGGTGATCCTCGCCGAGCAGCGCCAGGAGCGCCTCAGCGGCGCTCCCCTGAACGGTGGCAGCTGGGAGGGCCCGTTGCGGCTCGGCGCGGCCACGGTCGGGAGCCTGCAGGTCCAAGCCGGCGCTCTGCCTGCCGGCGGCGAGCCGCTGTCGACTTCATCGTCGACAGCGGCCGCCGCCGCGCTCACGGCCACGCTCGAGCACGCGCTCGCCGGCGCGGCCCTGCGCCGCCAGTTGGCCGCAGAGACGCTCGAGCGCTACCGCGAGGTGCACCTCGCCTACCGGCTCGGCGAAGTGCTCTCAGCAGGCCTCGACCCCCTGCGCCTGCCGCAACGGGTGCTCGACGAGGCGTTGCGGGTCGTGCGTTCGGCGGCCGCGCTGGTCGTCTTGGACGAGGCCGATGGCCCCCGCGTGGCGGCCGCGGTCGGCGTCGCGCCCGACGACGTGTCGGTCTTAGAGGCGCTGCGCGCGGCTCGCCTCGCCGCAGCCCCCGGCCGCAGCGCGATCCAGGTCGCGGAGCCGGCCGCGGGGGAGTTCGCGCTCCGACTCTGGGCGCCACTCCGGGCCGGCGACCGCACCTTCGGCGGCGTGCTGCTGTTGCGCCCCGCTGGCAGCGAGATCTTCGGCGCCGGCGATGCCAAGCTGCTCGCGGCCTTGGGGGCACAGGCCGGTACCTACGTCGACAACGCGCGGCTCCACCAGGCGGCGGTGGAGCAAGCTAGGCTGGCACGCGAACTGCAACTCGCCCACGAGGTGCAGGCGCAGCTCATGCCGAGCGACCTGCCACGCGTCGATGGCTGGGACGTCGCGGCCTGGTGGAGCGCCGCGCACGAGGTCGGGGGCGACTTCTACGACGTGACGCGACAGGGAGCCCGGCTGGACGTCACCGTCGCAGACGTCGCTGACAAGGGCATGGCAGCGGCGCTGTTCATGGCGCTCAGCCGCAGCGTCGTGCGCGCCAGCGCTGGCGAGGGCCGCGGTCCGGGCGAGGTGCTCACGCGCGCCAATGCGCTGCTCTGCGCCGACGCTAGCGACGGCATGTTCGTGACGGTGGCGCACGCCCAGCTGTTTCCGGGCGGCGCCGTGCGCTACGCCAATGGCGGGCACGCTCCGCCGCTGGTTGCCCGCTCCGACGGCAGCCTCGAGACGCTCGCACGGACCGGCATCCTCCTCGGCTGGGACGCAGCGGCGAACTACGGCGAGGCGGGGCTCCGCTTGGCGCCGGGCGACACGCTCCTGCTCTACACCGACGGCGTCACCGAAGCCCGATCGGCCGCCGGCGAGGCGTATGGCGAGGCGCGACTCGAGCGCCTCGTACGGGCGCTGGTGCAAGACGGCGCGCCGGCTGGCGAGCTCATCGCCACGATCAGGGCAGACGTAGCGACGTTCGTCGGTGGGCGCGAGCCCTTCGACGACCTGACCCTGCTGGCGGCTCGGTGCACCGTCGCGTGCAACGGCGGTCACGGGGGGCGCTCCAGTGGATAGACTGGCGCTCCTGCGACCGCCGCCGGGGGCTGTTGCGCCCGCGGCCCGGTGGCTACCGAGGTGGACGGAGGATGGATGTCTGGAACGCTCCTGATCGTCGACGATGAGCCGCACATCCGCACGCTGCTCGAGCAGAGCCTCGAGGAGCTCGAGGACGCCGGCGTGCGGCTGCTCTCGGCGGTCGATGGCGCCGAGGCGCTCGCCACGATCCGCAGCGAACGGCCTGACGTCGTCTTCCTCGATGTGATGATGCCCCGACTCAACGGCTTCGACGTCTGTGCCGCGGTCAAGTCCGACCCCAGACTCAGCGGCGTGACCGTCGTGCTGCTCACCGCCAAGGGCCAGGAGGTGGATCGGCAGCGGGGCGACGAGGTCGGCGCCGATCTCTACCTGACCAAGCCGTTCGATCCCGACGACCTGCTCGCCACCGCCGAACGCCTGCTCGGCGTCCACTGAGAGGAGCCCATGCCGACCCCCTTACGACTGACCAAGCCCGCGCTTGCGGACAACCTGACGCTGTTCCTGACGCTGGTAGACGTACTCGGCGACCGCCACGACCTGCCGGCCGAAGACCGCCATGCCCTCAGGCTGCTGGTCGAGGAGGCTTGCACGAACGTGGTCCGGCACGCTTACCCGGAGGGAGAACCCGGTCGCCTGACGCTGGAGCTGTCGTTCGGAGACGGCTTCGCCAGCATACGGGTGGAAGACGGCGGCGTCCCGTTCGCGCCCGCCGACGTGCCTTCGCCGGTGCTCGACGACGATTGGCAACGTCGTCCCGAGGGCGGGTTGGGCTGGCACCTGATCCGGAGCCACAGCGACGAGATCGCCTACGAGCGGCTGGCCGACAGCAACCGGCTGACGTTGCGCAAGCGCCTCTCGGCGCCGTGATGCGCCGCGTCCTGAGGAACGAGGGAGCAGCATGAGAACATTCGACCTCGAGGAGCAGGAGCGCGGACCGGTCACGGTCATCGCGGTCGAGGGGAGCGTGGACGCGGTGACGGCGCCGCGGCTGAGCGAGGCGCTCGCCGCCGCGGTGGCCGCCGGACGTGTGCGGTTGGTGGTCGATCTCGGCGGCGTCGACTACGTCAGCTCGTCGGCGCTACGCGCCCTGCTGGCGGGCGTGAAGGGCTCACGTGCCGCCGCCGGAGACCTGCGTCTTGCAGCGGTGCCTCCACCGGTGGCGAGGGTCTTCGAGCTCGCCGGCTTCGACGGCATCGTCCAGCGCTTCGACGACGCCGACGCGGCCGCGCTTTCGTTCGCCTGAGTCGCGTTTCTCAGCGGCCGATCCGCCGCGCCAGCGGTAGGTAGGCCAGCAAGGCGACCAACGACAGCCCGCTGGTGACGACCAGTGCGAGCCGGTAGCCAGCAGCAGCACCGGCGATCGTCTCGCTGGCACCCGCCGCTGCCTCGAGCGCGCCGGGGGCCGCGCCGCGGCCGACCAGCACGCCGATCGCCCATTGCAGCGCGAAGACGCCGCCGATGCTGGCGGCGTTCACCGTGCCCGTGGCGCGGCCGCTGCGGCTCGAGCCCATCAGGCGCCGGGCGTTGGGCAGCGCCAGGATGCAGTGTCCGCCGGCCGCGCCGAACAGCGGCAGCAGCCACGGCAGCGTCCCCTCGAGCTGCGCCGCGAGCAGCGCCTGGGCGAGCGCGAACGTCAGCAGGCTCAGAGCGCTCACGCGCGCGAGCCCGAACCGGTCCGCCAAGGTGCCCGAGGCGGCGTAGCCGGCGGTGACGCCCAGCGACAGCAGCAGTAGCGCATTGCCGGTGCGCACCGCGTCGTAGCCGAACACGTCGAACAGCATCGGCCCTGCCCACAGCGTCTGGAACGCCAGCAGCGGCCCGGTGAAGCAGGCTCCGAAGGCCATGACACGCACCAGATCCGGACCCAGGCGAGCGCTGCCGACCGCCTCCGGAGCGGCGCCGTGCGTGCGGCCGCCGCCGGCTGGGGTCAGCAGCACGACCAGCAGGGCTGAGGCGGCGACCGCCGCGGCGGCGAGCCAGAACACCGAGCGCCAGCCCAGCACGTCCTCGACGAGCGCCAGTGGAGTCGCGGCCGCCAGCGCGCCGAGCGAGCCGGTTGCGTAGAACACGCCTGAGACCGTTGCGAAGCGTCGCGCCGGCCACCACAGGCTGAACGCCTTCAGGCCCGCCAGCAGCACGCTGCCCAGCCCCACGCCCAGCAGCAGGCGGCCGGCGGTGAGCGTCAGCAGGTCCTCGCCGAGCGCGAATACCGAGCAACCGACGGCTCCTAACGCCATCAGGCCCCCGCCCACCAGGCGTGGCCCGAGCCGGTCGAGCCAGACCCCGATCGGCAGCTGAGCGAGCGCATAGGCGCCGAAGAAGGTGCCCGTCATGAATCCGAGGTCCGCGGTGCTCAGCCCCACCTCGCGCTGCAAGGTCGGAGCGATCACCGCGTTGGCGGAGCGCAGGAAGTACGACAGGAAGTAGCCTGCGGCGAAGACCGCGAAGAGCGTTCGAACGGATCGTGCGCCCAGGGCGCCGGCAGGCTCCGCCGCCTCGGGCGCGCTCAACCGAGCGTGGCGGGCGGCCGCGACTCGGGCGCGATGAGCGTATCGAGACGGACGCCGGCAAAGGACTCGCGCACCTGCCGAGACACCGACAGCCAGGCGCCATTCAGCGAGCACGCCCCCGTGCGCTTCTGGGTCGGGCAGCGTTCCAGCGTCTGGCAGGTGTCGATCACGACCGGCCCCGACACCGCCTCGAGCACGTCGAGCAGCGTCAACGAGCCCAGGTCGACGGCCAAGCGCACGCCGCCCGTCCGCCCGGCGAGGTTGTGGACGAGGCCGGCCTTGCCGAGGCGGCGCAGCACCTTAGCCAGGAAGTCGCGCGGTAGCTCGAGTTCCTCAGCGATGCGCGCAGCCGGAGCGCCGGGATGCTCCGCGACGTACAGCAGCGCGTGGACGGCGTACGACTCCTCGCGCTTGAGCAGGGTGCGATACGCCTTCGTGGTCATCGACCCGACCCCTCTCACGAGTGCCAGTCCTGCCCGCAGAGGCTCGGCGCGCTGCCCTGGGCGCCGGGACGGCGAAGGCCGATCGCGTCAGCGTCGTTGGCAATGACGGTGTCGTGCAGGCTGCGCATGCAGCACGCTAGCACGCGCCCGCGCCCGGGCACCGGGGCCGTTCGTCCGGACGAACGCTCAACCCCCTGCCTGCACCACCGAGCCCGCGCCCGAGATCACCTGCTTCACGCTCGGCGAGCCGTGGTAGCGCACCGTGCCGAAGCCAGCGATGCGCACGTCGAGCCGCTCGCTCACGCGCAGCTCGACGTTGCCCTGGCCGGCAATCTTCACCTCGGCCTCGCGCGCCTCCAGCGCCGGCCCCACGACGTCGGCCGAGCCGGAGATGGTGAACCGGGCCTGCTCACCCCGGCCTGCGAGGCGCATCTCGCCGCGGCCACTGATCACCGCGTCGATCTCACGGTAATCGAGCGCTGAGAGGCGGATCTCGGCCTGACCGGACACGCGCA
>SKMG01000228.1 GCA_007121175.1 Trueperaceae bacterium
AGTTCGGCGGTTGCGGCAACGACGTAGTCGACGAGGTCGATGCCGCCGTGCGAACGCCGGTACGCTCGCAGCAACTCGCCGGCCCGGCGGGCGATGGCATCCGAGACCGGCAGAAGGCGCAAGCTGCCGAACAATCCGGCGACGCTGGCGCGCTCCTCGGATCGCATCCCGCCCTCGATCTCGACCCGCGTCAGCACGCTGGCGCGCCGCTCCTTCGTTGAGACCGAGAGGAGCAGGTCCGTCGCCCGCCGATCACCACGCAGATGAGCGATGAGGACCGAGGTATCGATGAGCATTCAGGAGTCCACTTCGTCGAGCCGATCGGCTGCCGTGCGCCCTCGCACCGACCGTTGCCATTCGGGCCAATCCGGCGCGTCGCGCAGCACGCCGGCCGTGGCAAGGATCGCCGCACGCGCTTCAGCTTCGGCGTCCCCAGTGTCGAGCGCTGCATCGAGGATCTGGCGGATCAACTCCGCTTGCGAGACGCCTCGCTCTTCCGCCTCCTCGAGGATGCGCTGCGCTTGGTCCTCGCGGATGTAGATCTGGGTCCGCTTCATATGGCTGGAGTATACAGCGCGTCGGCTCGTTCGCTAGCGGCATCTGCCCGGGTCGGGCCATGCTACGGCTCATCCGCGCACGGACGATCGATCGGGGCGTGCCGTATCGGGGGACCAAGCCTCGCGGTTGACGCTCGCTGAGCGGTCGAACGCCCGTACGCGCGCTGCGATCACCCCAGCGAGCACCGTGACCAACGGGAGGTCAAGGGCGCATGCTCCGTGTCGGTGAGGTCCAGGGTGGCCTGCCCGCGGTAGGTCGTCGGCCAGCGGCGGAAGACCGGCAGGCAAAACAGCACCGCGAGCAGTGGGCGGCGCGTCCGTGCTCGCCACGGGCCGAAGCCCTCGATCACGAGATCGACACGCTCTGCGGTGCGGGTGAGCGCATAGCGCCCCCGCAACTGGGTGCGGTCGTCGGCCTGCAGCAGGATCGAGCCAGACCTCTGCGTGGAGCCGCGCGATGACCGCACGTCAGGGAGCGGCGGTTCGAGCACTGCGGCGCAGGTGTGGCCGCCGCGTCCGACCCGTACGGCTCTGATGCCGAGCCCGTCTTCGGTATCGACGACCTCCACGCCGCGGACGCGAGGTTGGGCGGTCACGCGTGCTGGCACTCGCTTGGCCACCTGGGCGCTCTCGGGGTTCAGCAGGCACACCAGGACGTCGGGGTCGTAGCGGGCCATGTAACACCGGCGTCCACCGAGAGGAAGGGGCAGGCGGGAGATGCTGCGTGCTTCCCCGTCGACGCGAACATCCACCTCGGTGCCCCGCACGGGCACGAAGGACAGGCCCGGCAGCCAGAGGAAGGGGAAGAACTCCGGCGTCTCGAAGGTGCCGCCGACCGGTGCGAGGGTGGCGATCCGGTCGCGCGGACCCGCGAGATGCTCGTGGAGGTGCAGGTCGAAGCGGCGCCCATTGGAGGCGGTGAAGGCGAACTCGAGCTGCAGCCCTTCGCTGGTGACCTCGAAGCGCGCCTGCTCGAACTCCCCCTGGTAGCTACCGAGCAGGCCCTTGCCGAGCCCGGCGTAGCCCACCGGGTCGATTGGCGTCCCGACGGTAGGTACAGCTCCATGTGACCGTCGTGGCGGTAGGCGAGCAACAAGAGCACGTCTCCAGCGGGGTCGTCGACGATCTGCGGCTCCAGGGTGGCGTAGGTCGGATCGTCCGCGAGATCGAACAGCAGCAGCCGGCGGATCGGCGACAGCTCGAGGGTGATCGGCACCAGCAGCTCGTGGGCCTCGGCGGCTGACCTGACCCGCAGCGGGTGCTTGCTCACGACGCAGCCTGGAAGGTGGGGCGCCCAAACGCCACCGGCGGTACCAAAGAGCATGCCGAGGCGAACGCTGTCGAAGAGCGCGTCTCCATGATGGTCATCCTGTGTTCCACCGTCGGTGTACCTCTAACGCAGAACAAGGTAGGAATGTCACCCGGGCGCGTGCTGAACGCGAAGCGTCTGGCGCTGGTGGGTCGCACGAGTCGTAGGCCGACGGCCCGAGTCTCCGAGCTCGCCGCGACCCTTAACGACGGCGGCGTGACGTGACGCTGCCGGCCTCGAGCGGAGCGAGTGGCGGCCGCAGCTAGCGTGCCCTGAGGTCGAGACCGCAGACCATCGAGACGATGGAGGACCCGGCCGGGGCGGCCGGGTCCTCAGACGGTGGTGGGCGGTGCGGGATTCGAACCTGCGACCCCTCGCGTGTGAATCGAGACCAGGACGCGGTGGCCTGCCTCGTGCTCCGCCGTGTCCGTCGGTGCGTTGCCAACGGTCTCTACGCTGGTCATCGGCACGAGTTCGTGCCGCTTCGTGTCGTCGCGTGGTGCCCGCGCTGCGGTCAGACCTGCGGTCAGCGGGCGCCGCACACCGACACCGGAGTTCGCACGTATGCTAACCTATGTCCGTGGCGTTCAGCCTCGAGTACTACCACCCGCGGGTGCTCGCCACGATCGAAGCCTGGCCAGTCGATGTCGTCGCCGACTACGCGCGACTCGTCGACCTGCTCTCGAATCACGGCCCAGCCGTCGGCATGCCGCACTCACGCGCCCTGGGCCAAGGACTGTTCGAGTTGAGGGCTCGAGGGCGATCAGGTACAGGCCGCGCGCTCTACTGCTTCGTCCACGACCGCCGCATCGTCATCGTCCACGCGTTCCTCAAGAAGACCCGCACGACCCCAGGACACGACCTCGCCATCGCGCGCCAGCGCACCAAGGAGGTCCAACGTGGCTGAACTCGAGCATCGACCGATCGTCCATGACCACGAGGAGTTCCTCACCCGTGCTCGCCGTCGTCGCGGGTTCCAGAAGGCCTACGACGCGCTCGAGACCGAGTACCAAGTCGCCAACGAACTCATCGCCGCCCGCGCCCGCGCAGGCCTGACCCAAGAAGCCGTCGCCCAACGCATGGGCACCACCAAGAGCGCGATCTCGCGGCTCGAAAGCGCCGGCAAGCACACGCCCTCCGTCGGCACGCTCCAGCGCTACGCCAAGGCCGTCGGGTGCGAGATCAAGATCGAACTCGTGCCGAAGGCGGGATGAAGGAGGACCCGGTCTTGATGACCGGGTCCTCCTCGAAGCTCCTGGTGGGCGGTGCGGGATTTGAACCTGCGACCCCTCGCGTGTGAAGCGAGTGCTCTTCCGCTGAGCTAACCGCCCACGTCGGCAGCGCTCTAGAGTCTATACGCCCGGCGCGCCTCCGTCAACGCGCGGGGCATCAAGCTGTTACGCCTCGATCTCGAGCTCGGATGCGCGGCAACGTGAGCCGAAGACCAGCCACGAACTTCGACGGCCAACGAGCCGGCCGACCGCCGGCTCGACCTCACGACCTCCGGACCCGGCCCGGGACGGCGGCGGAGGCTCGTACCATCGTCAACGCTCGCATCAGCGCGATGAAGAACGAGACGACGACCGCAGCTACCAGGCTGAGCGCCACGAACTCGTCGTCCAGCGTCGCGCCGGCCAGCCATGCCGAGAGGGCGGCGATCACGACGATCGCGCCGCCCGTCAGCATCGTCCGACCGACGACGCGGTTCGCGCGGTGACCGGCCTGCTTCGCGCGCTGCGTGCGCGGCTCCCGGCCGCCGTACCACAACGTGGGGGCGATGGGGCCGCGCATGAACGCGAGGCCGAGGGCGATCATCACCGCGCCGATCGGCACGAACACCAGCACGATCGTCATCCCTACCTCCTGCCGTGGCGCGTGCCTGCCGCGCCACCACGCCGATGGGCGTGGCCTGGGTCGCGCCCCTCGGCAGTGCGCCGCTCTGATGACAGCATGGTACGCGTTCGGAGGACTCCATACCTAGCCCCCGCCGACGCTGGTGCCGTGCCGTTCGGGGCGTTGACGGCGGTGATGCATTCGAAGCCGAGGCTACTAGCGACCCGCCGATGCGCGCCACATATCGTCGACACGTCCCATCCCCACGAAGAGCACTATCATCGGGCAATGATCGCCCGACTCCACGGCGTCCTGGCGAAGCTCAACTCGAGCTATTGGTTCGTGCCGGCGTTGCTCGGCGTCGGAGCGCTGGGGCTGTCGCTGATCACGATCACGATCGACGTGAACTTATCCGACCGGTGGCTCGTCGAGCTCGGTGTGGTGTATCTCCCGGCGATGCAGAGCGAGGGTGCCCGGGCGGTCCTCACCACCGTCGCGTCATCGATGATCACCGTCGCCGGCGTAGTGTTCTCGCTGACGCTGCTGGTCTTGACGCAGGCGTCCCGGCAGTTCGG
>SKMG01000129.1 GCA_007121175.1 Trueperaceae bacterium
ACCGGCACTGCCGTCGGCGACCCGATCGAAGCGGAGGCCCTCGGACGGGTCTTCGCGCCCGGCCGCGAAGCGGCCGCGCCGTGCCTGATCGGGTCGGTCAAGACGAACCTCGGTCACATGGAGGCCGGTGCCGGGATCGCCGGCCTCATCAAGGCCGCGCTGGTGGTCGCCAAGGGGCAGATCCCGCCGCACCCGCACTTCTCCGAACCGAACCCGGGCATCCCCTTCGATGCCTGGCGGCTCCGCGTTCCCACCACGCTCGAGCCGTGGCCAGCCGACACCGGCCGCACGGTCGCGGGCGTCAACTCCTTCGGGTTCGGCGGCGCCAATGCGCACGTGGTCATCGAGGCTCCACCGGAGCTCGTGCGCGGGCGCCGACCGAGGGAGCGCCGCGGCGCGCACGAGCATCGCAGCGCCGACGAGCAGCGCGGCGCGCACGAGCGCTCGCCTCAGCTGCTGACCGTCTCCGCGCGTGATCCGAAGGCGCTGACCGAGTTCGCCCGCCGGCACGCTCGGCGGCTGGCGGGCAACCCGGCGGTGTCGCTGCGCGACCACTGCTACACGGCGGCCGTGCGCCGCAGCCACCACCCGGAGCGCCTCGCCGTCGTCGGCGACTCGGCCGACGAGCTCCGCGAGCGCCTCGACGCGTTCGCCAGCGGCGAGCGCCGGGACGGGGTCGTCGCGGGCAGCGCTCGCCCCGGCGACGAGCCGAAGCTCGCCTTCGTCTTCCCCGGCATGGGCCCCCAGTGGTGGGGCATGGGGCGCCGGCTGCTGGCGGAGGAGCCGGTGTTCCGGCGCGAGATCGAGGCGATCGACCGCCTGCTGCAACCGCTCGCCGGCTGGTCTCTGGTCGAAGCCTTGGAGGCCGACGAACGGTCGTCGCGAGTCCGTGAGGCCTGGCTCGCGCACGTTGCGAACTTCGCCCTCCAGGTCGCCACCGCGGCGCTGTGGCGCTCCTGGGGGATCGTGCCGGACGCGGTCGTCGGGCACAGCTCCGGCGAGATGGCCGCCGCCTGCGTGGCCGGCGCCCTCTCGCTGCAAGACGCGGCCCGGCTCGCCTACCATCGCGGCCGGCTGCAGCACCGGGCGACCGGCAGCGGCCGGATGCTCGCCGCCGCGATCACGCCCGAAGAAGCCGAACGCGCCATCGCCGGGGAGACCGACGTCGTGTCATTAGCGGCGGTCAACGCCCCGAGCTCCGTGACGATCTCCGGCGCGGCCGACGTCTTGGAGCGCATCGAACGGTCCATGGCGGCCGACGGGCGCTTCGCCCGCTTCCTGCCAGTCGACGTTCCGTACCACGCGCCGCAGATGGACCCGCTCCGCCAGGAGTTCCTCGAGGCGACGGCCGACCTCTCTCCCACCGCTGCGCGCGTCCCGCTGGTGCTCGACGTCACCGGCGACTGGGCCGACGGACGGCTCCTCGACGGCGACTACTGGTGGCGCAACATCCGCGAGACCGTTCGCTTCGGACCCGCGGTCGAGCGGCTCGTCGAGGCCGGCCACGGGTGCTTCGTCGAGATCGGCCCGCACCCCGTGCTCGCCGCCTCCATCGGCGAGGTGGGGGCCGAGCACGGGAAGTCCGTGACCGTGCTGCCGAGCCTGCGGCGGGGTGAGGACGACCGGCGCGTGATGCTCGAGACGCTCGGAGCGCTCCATGTTCGAGGGCTCCCCGTCGACTGGTCCGGCGTGTACCCCCAGGGCACCTGCGTGCCCTTGCCGGCCTACCCGTGGCAGCGGGAGCGGCACTGGTTCGACGACGGCGAGGATGCGGCGCCGGCACCCCGGCCAGCGAGCGGTGTCGACACCGGCCACCCCCTGCTCGGCCGACGCCTCGCCTCGCCACGGCCGACGTACGAGACGACGCTCGACGGCTCGCGCTCCGAATACCTCGACGAGCACGTCGTGCAGGGCTCGGCTGTCTTCCCCGGCGCCGCCTACGTGGAGATGCTGCTGGCGGCCGCGCACGACCTGTCCGGAGCGTCGCCCATCGCGGTCGAGGACATCGAGTTCCGGAAGCTGCTGTTCCTGAACCGGCCCCGGACGGGCGTGGTGCAGCTCCACTTCGATCCGCGAGACGGCACCGCCGAGATCTACAGTGGCCTCGCGAACGGCGAGCACTCCTGGACCGTGCACACGACCGGCCGGGTCAACGCCGCCGCCTACGGGGACGACGGACGGCTGGATCTGCGAGCGCTCCGTGACGCGTGCCCGAACACGATGCCACCCTCGGAGCACTACGGGATGTTCGAGCGGCGCGGCTACCACTTCGGGCCTTCGTTCCGAACGTTGCAGGAGATCCGGCTGGGACCAGACCAGGCTCTCGCGCGCATCTCGTTCCCGCCGGACGTCGACCTGGCCGTTGATGCCTACCGGGTGCATCCCGCGATGCTGGACGCCGCACTGCAGCTCTTCGGCACCGTTCGCGTCCGCTCGAAGGCAGCGCCACACGACGACGCGCCGTTCTTCCCCGTCTCCATCAGGCGCCTCGTCCATCGCCGCAACCCGGGCCGGCACTTCTGGGCCTACGTCACCGTCCGGCACAAGGACGATCCGCAGCGCTGGAACGGAGACGCCTGGCTGATCGACGAGTCGGGCGAGGTGTGCGTGGCACTCGAGCAGCTGCGCTTCAAGGTCCTCGACGAGGCCGCGATCGGGGGCGAGGACCGAGCGCCTGCAGGCCAGGGCGACGACGGCGCGCTGTACGAGCTGGGCTGGGAGGCGGCGGCGCTCGCGGCGCCGGGCGCGGGAGCGCCCTACCCCTGGCGCGCCACCGCCGACGTCCGAGCCGCTGTCGAGACGTCCGACGGCCCCCCCGAACGGATACCGGACGTCGCGGACTATCTCGAACGTGCGGAACCGGAGCTGAACCGCATCGCAACGGGTTTCGCCGCTGCCGCTCTCGACTCGCTCGGCCTGCACCAGACCGCCGGGAGCGGCCGAAACGCGCAGGCGCCCGCCACCGTCGCGCCCCAACACCAACGGCTGATCGACGCGCTCGAGCGCATGCGCGTATCGGCCGACGCTCCCGCGCCAACCATCGAGACGCTCCAGCACCAGCTCGACGAGCTCGCGGTCGCGCACCCACAGCTCTCGGCGGAGATCGAGCTCGTGCGCCGCGGCGGTCGGCACCTCGCCGAGATCCTGCGCGGCGACCTCGACGCGCGCGAGGTGCTCCTCGAGGGCTCGTCGGTGGACCTGCTGTCCCGCCTGTACCGCGCGAGTCCGACCTCTCGCGATTTCCACGCGCTGCTGGCCCGCGTCGTGAACGCGGCGCGCGGCGGGGCGTCGGCCGAGCGGCCGCTGCGGGTCCTCGAGGTCGGTGCGGGCACCGGCGCGGCCGCCGAGGCGGTCCTGGCGCACCTGCCGGCCTCGGCCGAGTACGTCTTCACCGACATCTCCCCCTACTTCCTCGCGAAGGCCCGCGAGCATCCTGCGGATCATCCCGGCCTCCGCTTCGCCGTGCTCGACATCGAGCAGGACCCGGCCGAGCAGGGCTTCGCCCCCGGGACGTTCGACCTGGTGCTCGCGACCAACGTCCTCCACGCGACGGAGGACCTGCGGACGAGCCTCGGGCACGCCCGGCGGCTGCTCGCACCCGGCGGCACGCTGCTGCTCCTCGAGCTCACGCGCAAGTCGGCATGGTTCAACCTCGTCTTCGGGCTGCTGCCCGGCTGGTGGCGCTTCTCCGGCGACGACGGGCGCGCCGACTCGCCACTGCTGCTACCCGGCGAGTGGCGCTCGCTGCTCGAGGCGTGCGGCTTCGCCGAGGCGACCACGTTCTTCCAGGACGAGGACGAGGACGATCACCTGCAGACGCTCGTCATGGCGCGCACGCCCGCGGCCGAGCGGCGCGAGGCGGTGCCGGCTCGGCACTGGCTCGTGCTCGCCGATGCCAACGGCACCGCCGAGCAGCTCGCAGCCACGCTGCGGAGCCAGGGTGACCGCACGACGCTCGTGCACCCCGGCGACGCGTTCCGCCGGCGCGACGACGGCGGCTTCGACCTCCCGCCGGCGGACGCCGACCTAGCGGCGCGGCTCATCGACGAAGTCGCGGTCCAACCGTCCGCCGGCGAGGCCGGCAGCGTATCCGGGATCGTCCACTGCTGGAGCCTGGACGTCCCCGCGGCCGAGGCGCTCGACGCCGCTGCGCTGATCGACGCCCAGCGTTACGGCTGCGGCAGCACGCTCGCGCTGGTGCAGGCGCTCGAGCGGCGCACCGGGACCGCCGCCCACGACCTGTGGCTCGTGACCTCCGGCGCGCAGCCCGT
>SKMG01000247.1 GCA_007121175.1 Trueperaceae bacterium
CGCACCGCGAACGCGACGTTGCCGAACGGCCCGCCGGCGCCGAACACTTCCCAGAAGCGCATGCCGCCGTACGAGGGGCTCGGCTCCGTGAAGAGCGGGTAGCGGCCGTTGCCCCAGTCGAACGTGCCGGCGTCGACCAGCACGCCACCGATGCCGGTGCCGTGCCCGTTGATCCACTTCGTGGCCGAGTGGATCACCACGTCGGCGCCGTGCTCGATGGGCCGGTAGAGGTAGCCGGCCATGCCGCCGGTGTTGTCGACCACGACCGCCACCCCGCGCGCGTGCGCGGCCGCGGCGATCGCCTCGAGGTCGGGCAGGCGCAGCGACGGGTTGGGGATCGACTCGAGGTACACCGCACGGGTCGAATCGTCGATCAGGTCGTCGAACTGCTCGGCGGTCGCCTCGGTCGGCGTGAACCGCACTTCGATCCCGAGGCGCGGGAGCGTCACGCCGAAGAGGTTGGCGGTGCCGCCGTAGAGGTGCGGGCTCGACACGATGTTGTCGCCGGCGACGGCGAGTGTCGCGATCGCGAGGAACTCCGCGGCGTGTCCCGAGGCCACCGCCAAGCCCATCGCGCCGCCCTCGAGCGCCGTCAGGCGCTTCTCCAGCACGTCGTTGGTGGGGTTCATGATGCGGCTGTAGATGTTGCCGAACTCCTGCAGATGGAAGAGCCGAGAGGCGTGGTCGGCGTCGTCGAAGGCGAAGGCGGTGGTCTGGTAGATCGGGACCGCCACGCTCTTGGTGGTCGGATCGGCCTGTTCAAAGCCGGCGTGGACTTGCAGCGTTTCAAAGCGGTAGGGCATGGGTTCTCCTGGGCGGTGACGAGTACGCGGCGCGCTGACGGCGCGCCGGCTGCGGCGGGCGCCTGCTTCGCGAGCAGACGCGCTCTGGTGGTCGGGAGGTCGTCGGGTTGGTGCCTCAGCCAGTCGGGCGCATTCGGCCACGAACCCAACTCGAAGGCCAGCGCCAGCGTGCGTGGATGACCGACATCGTCGCCTCCTCCCGCCCCGTAGGTCTCGGGGCCGGGTACGAAGACGAGGCGTTCGCCCCGATCTTCCCGGGGCCGGCCCGATCGTCGTGGCCATGCGCCCGGCTGGATGGAGCACCCGCGGAGATGATCGCTGGTTGCTGCGGGATCGTCGGGCCAGGTCCCTCACCCGCTCGAGATCGGCGTCCCCGGACGGGACGATGCGCCGCGCTGTGGCGCATGCGGCGGAGTAGACCACGAAACGCCACCGCTGAGCAAGGCGTGCCGTCGCCGCAGCGCTAGTGGCGGCTGGTGAAGGCGAGCAGCTCCGAGCGGAACACCTCCGGCGCCTCACGAGGAACCCAGTGGCCGCAGCCCGGAACCACCGTGAGCTCCGCGTGCGGTATCCGTCGCTGCGCCTGCTCGGCGTACCTCCACGAGATCACGCGATCGTTGCGGCCGTGGAGTAGCAGCGTCGGAAGGCGCAGCTCGGCGAGACGCTCGGCGAAGCTGGTGCCGAGGCTGAAGGGGCGCACTTCGCCGCGCAGCCAGGCCACGAAGCTCCGCTCGGCCTCTGGGGCGCGCAGCTGCTCATGGACGTCTGCGACCAGCCGTCTGGTGACCAGCTTCGGGTCGGCGAAGACCAGCGTGCGCAGCACCAGGCTGGTGAGCAGCCGGCTACGCCGCAGTCCCCACACCACGCCGCGACGCAGCGCCGGCGCCCGCAGCGCCAGGTAAGGCAGCAGCGGGACGGGCAGGCTGGTGGCGAGGCCGTACGAGCCGACCAGGCTCAGCGAGCGCACGCGCTGGGGTGCGTGCAGTGCGAAGCCGAGCGCGACGGCGCCGCCCATCGAGAAGCCCGCGAGGTGCACCCGTTCCATGCCGACTGCGTCCAACAGGGCACCGAGCAGGGCGACGTAGTCGTGGATCGTGAGGTCGACGCGCGGCACCTCGCTGCGGCCGTACCCGGGCCAGTCCGGCGCGAGCACCAGGTGGCGCTCGGCCAGCCGGGGGAGGCTCGGTCCGTAACTGAGGCTCGCCGAGTCGATCGCGGTGCCGTGCAACAGCACCAGCGGC
Source organism: Trueperaceae bacterium (assembly GCA_007121175.1). Classification (GTDB taxonomy): domain Bacteria; phylum Deinococcota; class Deinococci; order Deinococcales; family Trueperaceae; genus CSSed10-48. The sequence continues at coordinate 2,045 of SKMG01000247.1, forward strand.
GGCCCGGCGCCCGCCTCGAGGAGGTGGCAGCGCACGCCGCCCGCGAGCACCTGACGGCTGGCGACGCGCTCGCCCTCAGTCACCATCCCCGCGCAGCAGGTCGCCGAGCCCGCCCGAGACGACCGACTCCTTGACGGCGCGGTAGCCGGCGTCGAACGCCTCGTCGAGGCGCGAGAAGTCCTGCACGTCGAACTCGGCCGGCAGCTCCGGGCGTAGCCAGACGTTGGGCGGATGCAGCGCACAGGTCATCTCGATCAGGCGCGCTTGGGTGATGCTGTACGCCTGCATCAGGATGTCGATGGTGTTGGGGACGCCCTGGCCGAACAGCGACGCCACCTTGCCGAGCAGCGTCCGCCTGGTGGGGGCGTCGAGGTCGAGCGGACCCGCAGCGGGCGGGCGGACGTCGATCGCCACCGCCGGCGCGTCGCAGAGCGTGCGGATCACGTCGACCGGGAAGTTGTTGATGATGCCGCCGTCCATCAGGTGGCGACCGCGGTACTCGACCGGAACGAACAGGCCCGGGAACGCGTTGCTCGCGCAGACCGGCGGGCGCAACGGCCCGGTCCTGAAGATCAGCAGTTCCGCCCGCTCGATGTCGACGGTCGGCACCGCGAGCGGGATCAGCAGCTCCTCGAAGGTCGCCGGCGCGTACTGCTCGAGGAGCCGCTCGATGCCGTCGTGACCGAGGAGCCCGGTCGAGCCGTCCGGCTCCAGCAGCGTCGACAGGTCGGTGGTCCGGACGATGGACTCGACCGCGCGCGCGTCGCGGCAGGCTGCATACAGAGCGCCGAGGACAGCGGCGGTCGAGTTCGCGGCGATGGCCGCCACGCGAAAGCCCTCCTCCTCGAGGGCCTGCAAAGCGCCGATCTGCGCAAAGCAGCGGCCCCCGCCGCCGCTGAGCGCCAGGCCGATGCGGAGTCCGTTCTCGGTCGTCGTCACCAGGTCACCGTAGCCTTTCGTGCCTCACGTCACGCAGCACGCCGCGGGCGCGAGCGGGCCTCCGGCTGGGCGGCTCAGGCGTTCGCAAGGTCGTGCAGCGCCGCGACCACGACGAAGGGGAGCTCGTCAGCAAGCCTGCCGACGTCATGACGCGGCACCGACAACAGGATGCCACGCGGATCGCCGGCTGCCGTGTCAGCGGCCGCCGTCGCGTCGCCCATCGCGCCCGCAGCCTCTCCGGCGGTCGCAGGCGCCGACGCCCGCAGCGCCGCGAGCAGCGTCCGGGCGGACTCGTAGATGCCCGCCTCCCGCCCCTCGCTGTGCTGGAGCACCCGCTCGGTGATGGCGAGCGCACGGCCGCTGCGGCCGCTGCGCGCCTGCACGGTGGCGACCGCCAACAGACCGGCGAGCATCCCGTTCCGGTCACCAGACACCCGCGCCAAGCGCAGCGCGCGCTCGCTGGCGCGGAGCGCGAACGGCAGGTCGTCGAGCGCCACGCGCACCCGGGCATGGGTCGCCAGGGCGAGCGCTAGATCGGCCGGCTGGTCCACCTTCTCGTACTGACGCACCGAGGCCTCGAGGTAGGCGTCGGCCTCGTCGAGGCGGCCGGCACGATGCGCCAGGCTCCCGAGGTTGTGCAGCACTCGCGCCGCCCCTTGGCGATCGCCGAGCTCGAGGCGCATGGCCAGACTCCGCTCGAACGCCGCCCGGGCGCCCTCGAGGTCGCCGGTGGTCTCGGCCAGCGAACCGAGATTGTTCAGCGCCGCGGCCTCGCGCTGCCGGTGGCCGATCCGTCGGGCCGTCTCGGCCGCCTCGGTCCAGCGCCGCCTCGCGGCGCCCACCTGACCGAGGTCGAAGTGTCCGGCCCCGAGGTTGATGAGGGTGATCGACAGCAGGTCGAGCTCGCCGAGCTCCCGGGCGATCGACAGCGCCCGCTCGTAGTGCTCCATCGCCTCCGCAGTGTCGCCGCCGGCCAAGAACAGCACGTTGGCGAGCCCGTCGTGTGCCTGAGCCATCAGGTCGTCGTCGCGCCCCGGCCGTGCGGCCGCGAGCACCGCGCGGTAGCTGCGCTCGGAGGCGGCGTAGGCGTTCACGACCTCGTCGAGCTTGCCGAGCTCCAGCCGCGCTTCGAGCAGCAACCTCACGTCCTCGGTGGCCACCGGCTCGCGCTGGGCCATCGCGGCGAGCAGGCCGGCGAGCCGAGTCCGGGCCTGCTCAGTGTGGCTGCGCTGCCGCTCGACGTTGGCGAGCCGCACCTGCACCGTGTTCCAGAGCCGCCACAC
>SKMG01000052.1 GCA_007121175.1 Trueperaceae bacterium
CAGACCACCCTGCACGACCGGGTAGTTGCGGGACTCGATGGCGTTGAGGATGAGGAAGCCGAGACCCGGCCGGTTGAAGATGATCTCGACCAACACGGCGCCGCCGAGCAGGTTGCCGAAGCCGACCCCGAGCACCGCGATCGTCGGGATCAGCGCGCCGCGCAGCACGTGCTTGAACAGCACTCGCCCGGGACCGAGGCCCTTGCTCCTGGCGGTCCGGGCGTGGTCCTTGGTGATCTCCTCGAGCACCGACGAGCGGATGAGCCGCGCGATGTAGCCGACCCAGGTCAGGGCCAGCGCCAGCACCGGCAGCACCAGGTGGCGCGCCTGGCTCAAGACGTCGCCGCGGGCGCCCCCGCCGCTGACCGGGAACCAGCGCAGCTCGACGGCGAACACGAGCAGCAGCAGCAGACCCGCCACGAAGGGCGGCACGGTGATGAACGCGACCGACACGAAGGCCATGACGCGGTCGAGCCACGAGTTGCGGTGAGCCGCCGCGAGCGTCCCCAGCGGCACCCCGATCAGCATCGCCAACGCGATGCTGCCGAATGCCAAGACGATGGTGTAAGGCAGCACCTCGAGCACCATGTCGAGCACCGGCAACTGGTTCAGGACGTCGCGGCCGAGGTCGCCCCGCAGCACGTTGCCCACGAAGGCGAAGAGCTGGACGTGAACGGGCTCATCGAGCATCATGCGTGAGCGCATCGAGGCGATCATCCCGGGGCTGGCGCGCGGGCCGAGCATCACCACCGCCGGATCCCCGGGGATCAGCCGGATGATCACGAACAGCAGCGTCACCGCGCCGATCACCGTGATCAGCGCAGCCAGCACTCTCCGGACCGCATACACGATCATGCGGCGCCTCCGGCCTCACGTGACGCTCGCCCCGGCAGCCCTGAGGCTTCGAGCGCACTGCCCCCACCACGCGCTACCGGCGGCGAGGGCTGCGGTCGACCGTTCAGTCCGACGACCCTTCCCAGTATCGGTACTGCGCGTACATGGCTAGGAACGCGGGGTCGATGGCCCCGGCTCGGTGCACGTAGATGCTCGCGCCGTGGGTGACCCAGATGGCAGCCACGTCTTGGTCGATCAGCTGCTGCATGCGCACGTAGCGCTCGGCGCGCTCGTCGGGCTCAGCCGTGCGGGCCGCCTCGTCCTTGAGCACGCCGAACTCCTCGTTGCACCAGTGCCAATAGTTCCAGGCGCCGATCTGGTCGCAGGAGAACCACTCGAACCAGTAGCCGGGGTCGAGCACGGCCGAGAAGCTCGCGTAGTGCAGGCCCTCGGCGCCACCGCGACCGATGGTTTCGAACATGCTCTGGACGATGCGGATATCGGCCTCGATGCCGACCCGTCGCAGCTGCTGCTGGACGATCGCCGCCGACTGCTGGTGGACGGGCACGTCGTCCGTGATGATGGTGGTGCGGAGGCCGTCCGCATAGCCCGCCTCGGCGAGCAGCGCCCGGGAGCGTTCGAGGTCTGGCTGGTACTCCGGCGCGTCCTCCCAGTGGCCGAGGATGTCTGGTGCGAGCATGGTGTTCGCGCGATGCGGCACGTCGTTGTAGGCACCGGTCAGGATCTCGTCGACGTCGATCGCGTAGCGGACCGCCTCACGCACTCGCACGTCGTCGAAGGGCGCGGCCTGGACGTTGAAGCTCAACCAGTGGTAGCGCAGCGTGTCGAGCACGTTGACGACCACCTCATCGTCTTGCTGGTAGCGCTCGACCGACTCGAGCGACACCTCGGTCGCGTCGAGCTCGCCGACGTCGAACGAGAACTCGGCGATCAACGGATCGATGATCGGCAGGATCTCGATGGTGCGGAAGTGCGGCGGGTCACCGAAGTAGTCGTCGAAGCGCTCGAGCACGATGCGCTGGTTCGGTTCCCAGGCCGCCCAGTAGTACGGGCCCGAGCCGACGGGCTGCGTGGCGATGCGCTCGCCACGATCCTCGAAGGCCGCGCGGCTGACGATGCTGCCGGTGGTGAAGGGGATCGACGACACCAGCAGCGGCGCGTACACGGACTCCAGCACGATGCGGCCGCGGTAACGGTCGATCACCTCGACCTCGACGAGCGCCCCCCACTCGGCCGCATACGGCGAGTCGTTCTCGGGGTCGGCGATGCGCTCGAACGAGAACTTCACATCCTCAGCCGTCATCTCTCCGTAACCGTGATGGAACTCGATGCCCTCGCGCAGCCGGAACTCCACGACGGTGCCATCCTCGCTGAGCTCGAGCCACTCGGCGGCGTCGAGCACCAGCTCTGTGCTACCGGGCTCGTAGCGCATCAGCTTCGAGTAGATCGCCAAGTCGATGTTGTACTCCTCGTTGCCGCGGTAGAACGCCGGATCCATGGTGTCGATGTCCTGGCCGTTACGCGCCCGGACACTGATGCTCTGGTCGCTCGCAGTCTGCGCCGAGGCTGAGAAGGCCACGGCGAACGCGAGCAGGAGCGGAAGCAGGAGCCAGAGCGGCCCTCGGCCGAGACGATGGCGGTCGGTCATGGGGTCCTCCCTACTGATTCGGGCGCCCAGGGGCGCAGCGTGCGGGTCGGTGTCAGTCGACCCTGGCCTGTGTCGCATCGCACCGGTCGTGCCGGCGGCATCGGCCGCGCAGCTTCACCGGCGATGCGCGCGGCACGGGTGGCGCCGGCGGCACTCGTGCCCACGATCCCCAACCATGCCGGCGCATCCGGTTCCGAGCGCGCGCCGCCACGTGGGTGCCGTAGCGGGCTGAGGACCGAGCGCTACGCGTCGGTACGGGCGGCGGGCCGTCGCCCGAAGCGGCGACCGGAGGCGCAGCGCGTTGACGCTCGCGCGCCAGGGCCCTCAGTTGGAACGCCCCATCATACTCGAGTCGCTGCGCTCCTCACAACCGCGGCTGACGGTGGCTACGCCGGTCGTGGCGGGAGGTTCGCGACAACTCCCGTGGCCGAGACCTCGGGCCGCGAGCCGCTTGCGGCTGGGGTTGCCCGGGTGGATGATGTGACGTATCTGGCAGCAGGCGCCGCAGCGTCGGTCGCCGCGCCCCCACCCCAGGGAGAATCGCCATGAGCACCGCCATCACGCCGCTCGCCTACCTCGACCGCGCCATGCAGGCGCTCCGCGACCTCGGCCTCGTCCCTGACGGTCCCTCCAGCCACGAGGCGCCGATCGTGACCCTGCTGCAGCAGATCAGCGACCTCGACGAGGACCGCGTGGTCGCCATCACCCGCACGTTGGCGCAGGCGTCGCTGTTCAACGAGGTCGTGCGCCAACAGGTGGCCGCTATGGACATCGGCACCCGCTATGAGCGCATCGTGAACGACTTCAACAGCATCCGCGACGACGCGCGGGCGATGGTCGAGCAGGTCGAGGACGGCCGCGTCTCCACCTTCGAGCGGCTGGCCAACGTCTGGATGAAGGTCACCCGAGGGGACATCGCGCAGCGCTTCGACCGCATCAAGCGCACCTATCTCGACGTGTCCGCTTCGGCGCTCGACCAGATCGGCCGCGAGCAGACGATCCTCGAGGCTTACCAGGACTTCCGAGGCGCGCTGAAGCAGGCCGAGGTGCTGGCCTTCGAGGTGTTGCAGACGGCCGAGGCGGCGCGCGAGCGGGCCAAGGAGCGTGTGGGCGCCGCCATGCGCGCGGTCGACGAGGCCGAGGGCGACGACCCCGCAGCGCGCGCCCGGCTCGAGCTCGCGCGCGACGAGGCGGTGCGCGCCCTGCAGGCTGCGGACCGGCGCTACCAGATCGCCAAGGACTTAGCGGACAACCTCACGATCTCCTACAACACCTCCGAGGTGGTGATGGGCCGCCTGATGCAGTCGCACACGGCCAAGGAGCGCGTGAACGCCCAAGCGGTGAGCTTCTTCGGGACCAACGAGACGGTGCTGACGGCGCTGACCGCGTCGTTCACCGGCCTGACCGGGCTGCACGAGAGCACGCGTACCCTCAACGCCATGAAGGAGGGCGTGAGCCAGTCGCTCGAGGTGCTCGCGGATCTCGGCGGCAAGGTCCAGGAGGAAGCGCTCAAGGCGGGGTACGGCCCGACCGTGCGCGCCGACGCGGTGAAGCAACTCGTCGACGCGGTGGTGGACTACCAGGAGCGCTCGCGCGAGATCATCGAGGAGATGCGGGTGCAGAGCACGGTGAATGCGGCCGAGATCCGTGACGCGGTCGAGGACGGCAAGCGTCGGCTGGCGAAGCTCTCTGCGGCCGCTGCGGCCTGATGCTGCGATGACGAGTGCCGCCGGGAGCGACGACAG
>SKMG01000040.1 GCA_007121175.1 Trueperaceae bacterium
TCTCGAGTGCGGCCCCGGCGGTGGCAGCGGCCTCTCCGGCGCGCGCTGCAGCCGCACGGGCTTGGGCCAAGAGCGGCTCGATCACTCGTGCGTTGGCACCTGCAGCCGCGACCGCCTCGGCCGCTCGGTCGTGGGCCGCGTCGGCGCGCGCTGCCGCCCCCGCGGCCTCGGCCTCGAGTGCCTCGATGACGCCCGCCTCGGGCAGTTCATACGCCGCGAGCGCCTCGACGAGGGCGTCTATGCGCGCGCGATTGGACTGCACCTCGTCACTCAGCCCCGCGACGTGGTCCTCTACCCTGTCCAGGCGCCGCGCCTGCGCGACCAGATCAGCGGCCATCTCCCGCAGAGCGGCGCGCAGGCCCCCGAACTCGCGCGCTTGGCTCGCGTCGACAACGGCCAGGATGCGGCTGATGACCAGGGCGGCCTGGTAGCGGGTGAACGGCTCGTTGCCGCGGAAGGTCTCGTCCGGGAAGCCGATGACGATGCCGAGCGCGGCGATCTCCGTCACGGCCTCTTCCGCCCAGTGGTCGGGCGGGACGTCGGGGAACACCTGCGAGAATGCCAGGCCGCCGATGAACGCGACCGCGAGGAAGGTGACGAGCACTCGTCTCATGAGAACACCTCAGCGTGCCTTGGAGATGACCGGCCGGCCTTCGCCGAATGTTGACGAGTGAAGTCTAGCACCACGGCCGTGCGGCGAACAAGCGTGCCACCGACGGTCGTGCGCGCTGCAGAAGCCCCTCAGCCCCGAAACAGCATCGCGCGACGCACCTCCTCGATCGCCTGCGTCACGGGGATGTCGCGCGGGCAGGCCTCGGTGCAGTTGTAGGCCGTGCGACAGCGCCACAGGCCGTTGGACTGGTTGAGCACCTCGAGTCGTTCGAGCGTGCCCCGATCGCGCGAGTCGAAGATGAAGCGGTGCGCGTTCACGATCGAGGCCGGTCCGACATAGGAGCCGTTGGTCCAGAACACCGGACAGGAGGTGGTGCAGGCCGCGCACAGGATGCACTTGGTGGTCTCGTCGAAGACCGCGCGCTCCTCGGGGCTCTGCAGCCGCTCGGTGGGTGGCGGCGGTTCGTCGTTGATGAAGTACGGCAGCACCGCACGGTACGAGTCGAAGAAGGGCTCCATGTCGACGATGAGGTCCTTCTTCACCTCGAGGCCGCGGATGGGCTCGACCGTGATGCGGTTGCCCAGATCCTGCACCAGCACCTTGCACGCCAAGCGGTTGACGCCGTTGATCAGCATCGCGTCGCTACCGCAGATGCCGTGCGCGCACGAGCGCCGGAAGGCGAGGCTGCCGTCTAGCTCCCATTTGATGTGGTTGATGACGTCCAGCACGCGCTCGGTGGGGTCGACGTCGAGCTGGTACTCGACCCAGCGTGGACGCGTGTCCGCCTCCGGGTCGAAACGCTTGATCTTGACGGTGATCTGCATGCTGACCTCAGTAGACCCGCGGCTTGGGCTCGTACTTGCCCATCGTCACCGGCTTGTAGTCGATGCGGACACCGTCCGCTTGCTTGTAGACCAAGGTGTGTTTGAGCCAGGTGACGTCATCGCGCTCCTGGTAGTCCTCGCGCGAGTGCGCACCGCGCGATTCGGTGCGGTTGAGCGCCCCGTGGACCAGCTGCTCGGCGTTATCGAGCAGGAAGCCGAGCTCGACGGCCTCCATGAGCTCGGTGTTGTACTGAAGGCCCTGGTCCTCGACGCCGGCGCGCGTGAGGCGCTGCCTGAGCTCCGCGAGGATGACCAACTGCTTGCGCAGCAGCGTCTCGGTGCGGAACACCGAGGCGTTGTCCTGCATGCTGTCTTGCAGATCGCGGCGGATCTCGGCGATGCGCTCCTCGCGCGGGCCGCGCTGCAGCGCGTCGAGCAGCTCGCGTGCGAAGTCCTGGTTGTCAGCCGGGAGGGCGCCGAAGGTCGCCTCGGCGGCGTAGCGCGCCGCCCGCATGCCGGCGCGTCGGCCGAACACGATCAGGTCGCCGAGCGAGTTCGTCCCGAGGCGGTTCGCTCCGTGGAGGCTGGCGCAGGCGACTTCGCCGGCGGCGTAGAGCCCGGGCACGACGGTATTGTCGCCGCTCGAGATGACGTTGGTGTCGATGGTGGTGGGGATGCCGCCCATCGCGTAGTGGGCGGTCGGCTGGATCGGCACGAGCTCCTTCACCGGGTCGACGCCTAAGTAGATGCGGGAGAACTCGGTGATGTCGGGCAGGCGCGTCTCGATGACGTGCGCATCGATGTGCGTGAGGTCGAGATGGATGTACTCCTTGTTGGGCCCCGCGCCGCGCCCGTCGCGGATTTCTAAGTACATCGCGCGCGACACCATGTCGCGCGGGGCTAGGTCCTTGATCGATGGAGCGTAGCGCTCCATGAAGCGCTCGCCCTCGCCGTTACGCAAGATCGCGCCCTCGCCGCGCGCGCCCTCGGTGAGCAGCACGCCGAGCTTGAAGAGCCCGGTGGGGTGGAACTGGTAGAACTCCGGGTCCTCGATCGGGATGCCGCGCCGGTAGACGATCGACATCAGGTCGCCGGTGAGGGCAAAGGCGTTGCTGGTGACGCGGAACATCCGGCCGTTGCCGCCGGCGGCGATGATCGTCGCCTTGGCGTGGAAGGTGTGCAGCGCCCCGGTGGCGAGCTCATACGCCACCACGCCGCGGCACTCGCCATCGACCATGATCACGTCGAGCACCTGGAACTCGTCGAAGAAGATCACGTCGTCCTTGATCGACTGCTGGTAGAGCGTCTGCAGGATCATGTGGCCGGTCCGGTCGGCCGCATAGCAGGCGCGCTCCACGGCGCTCTTGCCGAACTCGCGGGTGTGACCGCCGAACTTGCGCTGCGCGATCTTCCCCTCGGGCGTGCGGTTGAACGGCAGCCCCATGTGCTCGAGCTCGTACACCGCCTCGACGACGTCGACGGCGAACGTCTCCGCGACGTCTTGGTCGGTGAGGTAATCGCCGCCCTTGATGGTGTCGAAGGCGTGCCACTCGGGATAGTCCTCGGTGACGTTGCCGAGCGCCGCGCCCACGCCGCCCTGGGCGGCGCCGGTGTGCGAGCGCGTGGGGTAGAGCTTGCTGATCACGGCGACGGTGACGTTGGCGTGCTGCGCAGCATAGCGAGCCGCCATGAGCCCGGCGCCGCCGGCGCCGATCACGATCACGTCGAACCGGTGTGCGCGCTGCATGGTCTGCCTTGCGTCCCTTCTCATTCGCTACCGAGCGCGCGCACGGCGTTGCCCATCTCCTCGTAGGAGAAGGCCCACAGCGTCATCACGCCGAACACGAAGATGATGCCGGCCACGGTGTAGAGGATCATCTTCAGCGCGAAGCGGCGGCCAGGGCGCCTCACGTAGTCCTCGATCGAGTAGCGCAGGCCGTTGACGCCGTGAAGCATCGCGAACAGCAGCAGGAAGGAGTTGAAGATCCTGACCCCGGGCTGCTGCAGCCGCGCGACGACGTACGCGAAGTCGATCTGTCCGGCGTCCATGGCGATGTTGTTCGCCCACAGGTGAGCGAAGGTGAGCGGAATCAGCAGCAGGCCGGAGATGCGCATGAACACCCACCAGCCGAGCTCGCTGCTCGACGAGGCCATCGCCCTGGCCTCGACGAAGGTGCGCGGGCGTTTCGCCTTCCCTCGCCTCACCGTGCTCATCAGGCGCCCCTCAAGATCTCGGGCACGACTTTCAGCAGCACCGGGATGCCGATGATGGTCGTCAAACCGAGAACGCCGTACCACATGTGCTTCTGGTACCGCACGCCCCAGGTGGTGAAATCCATGAGGATGATCCGCAGGCCGTTGAGCCCGTGGTAGACCACCGCGGCGATCACCATGATCAGCCCGATCCGGAACGGCCAGTTGTGATAGAAGACCAGGAACGCCTCGAACGGCCCCTCGGGGCCGAACATGACCAGGCTGATGTCGATGACGTGCAGCAACAGGAAGAGCGCCACCGCCACACCGGTGACGCGGTGTAGGACGAAGGCCCATTGACCCTCGCGGCCTCGGTACATCGGGACCTCCCGTCGGCCGCGGTTCGTGCCGCCCCTCCTCCGGCCCGCTACAGGAGATGCCGGGCAGGACGTCGCGACCGCCGTCCGAGCGAGGCCAAGGTTATCACGCGGCCGCGACGCGACCCGTGGCGCGACCCGGGACGAGGCTGCCGGCGTCAGGCGATGACCTGGAGCTCCGGGTCGAGCACGCTCCCCAAGACCGTCTCGAAGGTCGGGTAGCCCGCCA
>SKMG01000462.1 GCA_007121175.1 Trueperaceae bacterium
CACCTCGAGGGCTTGGGCAGCCTCGAGCAGGTCGCGCGCGAGAAGGCGCGGCTGCTGCACGCTGCAGACGTCGGCCGCTACGTCGGCGAAGCCGCCTGGCGCCACCTGAGCGAGGCCGAACGCGCCGCCTCACTGCGAGTCGCGCTTGGTCCGGGGGTGCCCGGCGGCAGCTACCGGCCACAGCAACGAACGCTCGAGGCCCGCCTCAAGGGCCCTGACGGCAGCTTCGAACGGGTCGTGCTGACGCTGCCCGGCCTCGGCGTCCCGCTGGCGCAGGGCGCCCTCCTGGCGCTGCAGGTGGCGGTCGATCTCGGGATCGGAGCCGACACCGCCGCTGCACGGCTCGAGCGGGCGCAGCTCGAGCCGCGGCGACTGCAGACGCACAGCCTCGGCGCGCTCACGCTCTTGGACGACACCTACAACGCCAGCCCGCTCTCGGCACGCGCCGCGTTCGACGTGCTCGCCCAGCTGCCGCCGCCGCGCGCGGCGGTGCTCGGCGACATGCGCGAGCTAGCGGCATACAGCCATGCGGCGCACGTCGAGCTCGGGCAGCTCGCAGCGGCGGCCGGCTTGGAGCGTGTCTGGTTCGTCGGTCCGGAGAGCCGCAGCGCGTTTGACGCGGCCTCTGGCGTTCCCGAGCGGCACCACCTGCCCGACATCGGCGCCATGCTGGCCGAACGCGCCACCCTCCCCCGCCGCGGCAGCCTGCTGGTGAAGGGCTCGCGGTCGGTCGGCCTGGACCGGCTCGTCGACGCGGTCTTGGCCGAGCGGCGAGAGACGGTGGCGCCATGAACCCTGGGGCGGGCATCGCGCTCGCCGCGCTGGCCGGACTGCTCGCGACCGGCGCCTACGTGCAGCTGGCGCGGAACCGGGGCTGGGGCAAGCCGGTGCGAGCCGACGGGCCGCGCACGCACCTCGGCAAGGCCGGGACCCCGACCATGGGCGGCGTGGCGTTCCTGCTGGTCGGGGTGCTCCTGGCGCTGGCCATCGGCCCGCGCGAGGCCGACCTGATCGCGTTGGTACTGCTGGTGATCGCGGCGGCCGGGATCGGCCTGGCCGACGACCTCACCTCGCTGCGCCGCGCGCGCCGCGCCCAGCTCGAAGCGGAGCGCGGCGTCGACGTCGCCACCGGAGTGCTGGCGCGCCACCGGCTGATCGTGCAGGCGATCGTCGGCGCGACCTTCGCCGCCTACGCGGTCGCCCAGGCCGACGTCCGGGTCTTCGGCTCGCCCTGGCTCGACGTCGTGTTCCTCACGATCGTGGTGGTCGGGAGCGTCAATGCGTTCAACTTCACCGACGGGCTCGACGGCCTCGCCGCGGGTATCGCGGCCATCACGCTGCTGCTGTTCATCGGCTCGCCGCTGGCCGCCACGGTCTTGGGCGCGCTGCTCGGCTTCCTCTGGTACAACGCCCACCCCGCCCGCGTGTTCATGGGCGGCGTCGGCTCCGAAGCGATCGGCGCCCTCGTCGCCGGCCTCGCGATTCTCGGGGGCGCGGTCTGGTGGCTGCCGGTGTTGGCGCTGGTGCCGGTGCTCGAGGTGCTGTCGGTGATCGTGCAGGTGGTCTACTTCCGCGCCACCGGCGGCCGGCGGCTGCTACGCATGGCCCCGCTGCACCACCACCTCGAGCTCAGCGGCTGGAGCGAAATCCGCGTCGTGCAGCGCCTGTGGCTGGTCACGGCCGTGCTGGTCGCGCTGACAGCGGCCTTCTGGGGCAGCTGACGTGCGGCTGCTGGTCTACGGCCTCGGGCGTTCCGGCAGCGCGGTGGTGGCTCGCGCCGCGGCCGCTGGCGACACGGTGGGTTTCGCCGACCAGCGAAGCGAGGGTCCGGACATCGACGCCGCGCTGGCGCTCGGCGCCGAACGCGTGGTGGACGTCGTCAGCTGGTCGGCCGAGCTGTGCGTCGCCGCTCCCGGAGTGAGCATCGACCATCCCGACCTCGAGCAGCTGCGCACCAGCGGCGTCGAGGTGATCGGCGAGGTCGAGTGGATGGCGCGGAGCCTGCCCGCGCGTATCGTCGGCGTGACCGGGACGGCCGGCAAGGGGAGCGTCACGCGCTGGCTGGCGGACCTGCTCGAGGCCGCGGGCGTCGACACCGTCGCTGGCGGCAACATCGTGCCAGCGCTCGCCGCCGTGGCGCGGCCGCACGCCACCTGGGTGGTGGAGCTCTCGTCGTTCCAGCTCGAGCGCTGCCCCACGCTGCGCGTCGACGTGGCCGTCGTCCTCAACCTCGGCGTCGATCACCTCGACCGGCACGGTGACGTCGCGCGCTACCACGCCGCCAAGCGGGCCATCCTGGCAAACCTGGGTCCAGAACAGGCCTTCGTCTTCGACGCCGCCGACCCCATCTTGAGGCAGTGGGCCGCCGCGACTCCCGCGCGGCTGCTCCCCTACGCCACCTCGCTCGCCGCGACCGGCGCACTGCGCAGTGAGCTCGGCATCGGCCCAGCCGCGAGCGTGCACCTCCACGACGACGTGCTGCGTCTGGGCGACGCCGCACTCCTGCGAGCGAGCGCGCTGCAGGTCGGCGGCGCTCACCAGCACGGCAACGCGCTGGCAGTGGCCCTGTCGGCCCAGGCGCTGGGGGTACCACCGGCGGCGATCGCCGCGGGCCTGCGCGCCTTCCGCGGCCTGCCGGGCCGTTACGACGTGCTGGGGAGCCTCGGCCGGGTGCGCTTCGTGAACGACTCGATCGCCACGCGCGAGCTGTCGGTCGCGGCCGCCCTCGCCTCCACGCCGGCGCCGCTGGTGTGGCTGGCCGGCGGCGTCGACAAGGGCGCCGACGTGCGCGTGCTCGAGGGGCTGGTGCGCGAGCGCGTGAGCCTGCTGCTCGGCATCGGCGCCAGCGGGGCGGCGCTGGTCGACACCGTCGGAGCGTGGACCCGGGCCGAGCACATCGGGGCCACTGACGGCCGGGAGGCGATGCGCCAGGCCGTGCGCCGCGCCTTCGACCACCTGCGCGAGCACCACGACGGCAGCGGTCACGTGGTGCTGGCGCCGCTGGCCGCCTCGTTCGACCAGTTCCGCGATTACGGCGACCGCGCCGACGCCTTCCGAGAAGCGATCGACGCCCTGGCTCGAGAGCTCGCTGACCACAGCAACGAGATGGTGACGTGGACCCCCTCCTCCTGACGCTGCAGCTGCTGCTGGGCTCGCTGGGGGTGCTGGCCGTGGCGGCGGCCGAACCCGGCGAGGCGCACACGCAGGCACTTCGCTTCGCGGCGTGCGTGCTGCTCACCTTCGGCGTCGCGCGCCTCAAGCCACTGGGCATCGTGCGCCTGGCGCCGATCAGCTACCTCGCCACGCTGGTGCTGCTCGTGGCGGTGCTGTTCGTCGGCATCTCCCCCGATGGCAGCGAGGCCCGCCGCTGGCTGCTCCTCGGGCCGGTGACGTTCCAGCCGTCGGAGCTCATGAAGGTCGTGGTGATCGCCTACCTCGCCGCCTTCTTCCACAATCACCTCGGCGACTGGCAGGTGTGGCGGCCGATGCTGGTGATCGGCGTCGCGGCCGGCGTCGTCGTGATGCAGCCCAACGTCAGCACCGCCCTGTTCCTGTTCGCGCTGGCGTTCGCGGTCATGCTCGCGGCCGGCACCAGCCTCACGCGCCTGCTGTCGATCAGCCTGAGCGCGGCCATCGTGGCGGTGGTAGTCGGCGGACCCTACCTGGCGCAATACTCCTACCTCGGCGACCGCATCACCGGCTTCGCCGACCTCTGGGGCGACCAGGTCGACGTCCAGGGCACCTCGTTCCAGGCCTCGCGGGCGCGCGCCGCCCTCACGCGGGCCGGCATCCTCGGCATCGGTCCGGGGCGGCCGGTCAACGTGCCCGAGGCGGCCACCGACATGGCGGCGGTGGCGGTCGGGCAGTCGCTGGGCCTGCTGGGGATGCTGACGCTGGTCACGGCGTTCGTGCTCTTGGTGGCGCGCGGGCTCAGGATCGCCGCCGTGACCCGCGGTCCGGGGTCGCTGCTCGCCGCCGGCGCCTGCGCCTACATCGGAGGCCAGGCCGCCCTCAACCTGCTGGTGGCGGCCGGCCTGCTGCCGGTCACCGGCGTGCCGCTGCCGTTCGTCAGCTACGGGTTCAACAGCCTGGTCTCGGTGTCGATCGCCACCGGCTTCGTGCATTCGGCCTTCCGCGCCGCCCGCGCCCAGGGCGCCGACCTGTGAGCGCGCCGGCCACTAGCCCTACCGAGTCGGTGGCGCGCGAGGCCACGGGGCCTACGCCGGCCGCGGC
>SKMG01000142.1 GCA_007121175.1 Trueperaceae bacterium
CGATGTCGTCGTACGACACCGTGCCTGCGCTCGGGCGGGCCCTGCTGATCTTCAACATGTTCGCCGGGCGCCTGGAGATCGTGACCGTGTTCGTGCTCTTCACGCTGCGCTGGTGGCGGCTTCCGCGTCGGGCTCGACGCGGCCGGCGGACCGGCACCGGCATACGGGAGGTGCGCAACGAGCGCCAGAGCGAGCCGCGGCCGAATGAGATCGGTTGGCGTCGATGAGCCACCGCGGGCGCTACGCCACCCGGCTGCTCGGCACCACGAGCCTCGTGCTCGCGAGCGTGCTCGCGCTCTTCGCGCTGCTCGCTTCGTCGACGGGCGATCCCTGGCGCGGCTTCGCCGCGGCGGCGCTGCTGACCGGGGTGGTGGGCGCGCTGCTCAGCCGCTTCGGCAGCGCCGACCGCGAGCCGACCCGGCGGGAGGCGCTCGTCGCGGTGCTGTTGGTGTGGACGCTGGTGCCGGCGGTGGGCGCGCTGCCATACGTGCTCGAGGGCCCGCTGACGCCCATCGACGCCCTCTTCGAGTCGGCCTCGGGCTTCACCACCACCGGCGCGACCGTGCTGGTGGACTTCGGCGCCATGTCGCGCTCGCTCTTCCTGTGGCGCGCGCTCACGCAATGGATCGGCGGCATCGGCATCATCGTGCTGTTCATCGCCACCTTCCCTCAACTGGCGATCGCCGGCCGTCAGTTGTTCACGACCGAGGCGCCCGGCCCGGAGCAGGATCGCTTCCTCCCGCGGCTGCGCTTCACCGCGCTGGCGATCCTGATCGTCTACGGCGGCCTGACCCTGGCCTGTGCCTTCGCCTACCACCTTGCCGGCATGGAGACCTACGATGCCGTCGCGAACGCGCTCACCACGCTCTCGGCCGGCGGCTTCTCACCGGCGGCGCGCTCGTTCGAGGACTACCCGGCGGCCCTCTCCTGGGTGGCGGTCGTGTTCATGCTCTTCGCAGGCGCGAACTTCGCCCTGCTGTACCGGGCCGCGACCGGAAGACCCTGGGCGCTGTGGCGCGACCCCGAGTTCCGCGCCTACCTGGTCGTGCTGGTCGTGGGTGGCGCCAGCCTGGCCGTGCTGCTCGCCGGTGAGTACGGCTGGGCCGAGGCGCTGCGTCACGGCTTCTTCCAGTCCTTCTCGATCACCACCAGCACCGGCTACGCTTCGGCCGACTTCGCCCAGTGGTCTCCGGCGACGCACGGTCTGCTGCTCGCGATGATGCTGATCGGTGGTTCGGCCGGTTCGGCCGCGGGCGGCGTGAAAGTGGTCCGCTGGCTGATCATGGTGAAGGTGGCCAGCCGCGAGGTGCGCCACACCATGCACCCGCGGGCGGTGCTGCCGGTTCGGCTGGGTCAGCGCCTGGTGCCCGACGACGTGATTCGCGCCGTCTCGGCCTTCGTCACGCTCTACGCCGTGCTGCTGGCGCTCAGCACGATCGGCCTGCTGCTGCTCGGCAGCGACGAGATCAGCGCCTTCAGCGCAGCCCTGGCCACACTCGGCAACGTTGGGCCGGGGCTCGCGGCGGTGGGGCCGATGGCGCACTATGCCGAGCTCCATCCCGGTGCGAAGCTGTGGCTGACGTTCACGATGATCGCCGGGCGGCTCGAGGTGGTGACGGTGTTCGTCGTGTTCACGCGCGCGTGGTGGCGGCGGCCGGCGCGACACGAGCCCGAGCGGCCGAGGCTGCGTTGGCGCCCCGACGGAAGCCGGCGACCCGCGAGCGAGTCGGCGTCCGGCACCCGTCGCGGCGAACGCCGCCGCGAGCGCCGCGCCGACGATGTCGCCTGACGAAGCGACAGAGCGCTGCCCGGACCCGCACGGCATGCCAGCGCGGTGCCGGAGGCCTCTCAGTCCGCTAGGTGCTGGCGCAGCCGTGCGATGGCCGAGTTCGAGCCGATCAGCACCAAGCGATCGCCCGGCATCACCTCGGTGTCGGCGCCCGGGCTGACGTCGAGCGTCCCTGCGCGGTCGATGGCGATCACCTGCACGCCGAAGCGGTTGCGGAGGCGCAGCTTGGCGAGGCTCCCGCGCAGTTCGCCCGTCGCCTCGATCTCGATGACGTCGTACGCCTCGCCGAGCCTGAACGAGTCGACGAGGCTGGGCGTGATCAGGTGCTGAGCGAGGCGAACGCCCATGTCGCGTTCCGGCCGCACCACCTCATCGGCGCCCACACGCAGCAAGATGCGCTCGGCGAGAGAGGAAGGCGCCTTCGCGACGACCCTGCGCGCGCCGGAGTCCTTCGAGGCAGCGGTCGCCAGCACGCTGGCCTCGAGGTCGTTGCCGATGGCGACCACCACCGCATCGAAGTTCGAGGCGCCCAGGTCGCGCAGGGCGCGCTCCTCGGTGCCGTCAGCGATCAAGGCCTGGGTAGCGCTGGTCATGACGCGCTCGACGGCAGCCTCATTGCCGTCGATGACGACCACCTCGTGCCCGGCCTGGTACAGCGTGTCCGCCACGGCCGTGCCGAACCGGCCTGCACCGATGATCAAGAATGCTCTGGCGTGCATCTGCCTCTCCCTCTGCCACCCGCTCTCCCCGCGTTCGTGCGTCAACCGACGACCACGTCCTCACTCGGGTACCGGGCAACCCATTGCCTGCCGTTCGCCGCCAGCGACAGGGCGACGGTCAAGAGCCCGACGCGCCCGGCGAACATGAGCACCACCAGCATGAGCTGTCCCGGAGCCGTGAGGTCCGACGTGATCCCGAGCGACAGGCCCACCGTGCCGAACGCCGAGACGGACTCGAACGCCAAGTCGAGCACCGGCAGGCCGGGATCCGTGATCGTCAGCAGCGTCGCCGCGGCGCCGATGACGAGCAACGCCAGGATCGCGAGCGCCGCGGCCTTGGTGATGGTGGCGGCCGCGAGGTAGCGCCCGAGCGCCGTGACGCGGCTGCGGCCCCGCGACGCCGCCAGCGCCGTCAGCACCAGCACCGCGATGGTGGTGGTCTTGACGCCGCCGGCGGTGGAGCCCGGGTTGCCGCCGATGAACATCAGCAGCATCGTCACGAGCGTGGTCGGCGCCCGGTAGCCCTCGATGTCGACCATCGTGAAGCCGGCCGTGCGCGGCGTGAGCGCCTGGAATCCCGCAGCGACCACACGCTCCAGCGGCGTGAGGGAGCCCAGCGTCGCTGGATTGCGCCACTCGAGGCCGGCCACCGCCACCCAACCCGCAACCGCCAACACCAACGTGCTGAGCAGCGCCAAGCGAGTGTGTAGCGTCAGCGGCTGGCGGCGTCTGCGGCGCGCGACGACTCCGACGCCGAGCGCGACGTCGATCACCACCACCAGACCGATCCCGCCGAGCACGAAGAGTCCCGCGATCAGCAACCCGATCGCCGGATCGCCTGCGTAGCCGGCGAGGCTGTCCGGGTACAGGGAGAAGCCGGCGTTGTTGAACGCGCTCACGGCATGGAACAGCGCTGACCAGGCCGCGCTAGCGGCATCGTGGGTCCGCATCAGGAGCGGCCACAGGGCGAGCGCGCCCACGAGCTCCGCGCCGGTCGTGAACAGCAGCAGGGAGCGCACGAAACGCACGATGCCGCCAACGCTCAGAGCGTTCGTCTGCGCTTGCAGGCGCTGGCGGTCGGTGAACCCGAGCCGGCGCCCGGTCGCGAGCGCGACGAGCGCTCCGAGTGAGAGGATCCCGATCCCGCCGGTCTTGATCAGGAGCGCGATGACAACGTGCCCGAAGGGGCTCCAGGCGCTGCCGGTGTCGACGACGATCAGGCCGGTGACGCACACGGCGCTGGTTGCCGTGAACAGCGCTGTCAACCAACCGTGCTCGGTGCCGGCGGCGTGAGCGAGCGGCAACCGCGGCGCGACCGTGCCTGCGGCGATGGCACTGAGGAAGCCGAGGACGACCGCTTGCGCGGGTGTGAGACGGCGGCGGGCGTGACTGCGCAACAGCCCTGAAAGGCTCACGTCGAGCCATGTTGACACGCCGGCTCGGGCATGTTCGGCCTGCGCCTTCGACTGGATGGGGCCACGCGCGTCACCGCGCGTGGCCCATGCCGGCTCAGCCGGACGCCGGAGCGCTCGTTCGGGTATCGGTCAGCGAATCGCGGCGTCCGCGTCGACCATCCCGTGGCCGAAGGTGAGGCGATGGCCGATGTCCTCCGCGGTCTGCCGCAGCCGCGCGTCGACCTGCCTGGGGTTCAGCCTCGGCTCGGCGTCGCGCAGCAGGCCCGCCGCGCCGGCGACGTGCGGCGCTGCCATCGAGGTGCCGGC
>SKMG01000080.1 GCA_007121175.1 Trueperaceae bacterium
CGGCAGTACCCGGCGGACGCGGTGGCGCTCGGCTTCGGCGAGAACGGCCACATCGCGTTCAACGATCCGCCCTTCGCCGA
Organism: Trueperaceae bacterium; assembly: GCA_007121175.1. Classification (GTDB taxonomy): domain Bacteria; phylum Deinococcota; class Deinococci; order Deinococcales; family Trueperaceae; genus CSSed10-48. The sequence continues at coordinate 81 of SKMG01000080.1, forward strand.
CTTCGACGATCCGGTCTGGGTCAAGCAGGTACAGCTCGACGAGGTGAGCCGCAAGCAGCAGCACGGGGAGGGCCACTTCGACTCGCTCGAGGAGGTGCCGAAGAGCGCAATCACGCTCACGATCCCGGCGCTGCTCGCCGCGAAGCAGATGTTCTGCATCGTGCCCGAGGCGCGCAAGGCCGAGGCGGTCCGTGCCTGCCTGCGCGAGCCGATCTCCGAGGACCGCCCCGGCTCGGTGCTGCGCCGGGCCCCGCACGCCAGGCTCTACCTCGATCCGGACTCGGCGGCGCTGCTCTGAACCCCGAACGGCCGAACGTAGTGGTCATCATGGCGGACCAGATGAAGGCGACCGCCAGCCACCTCTATGGCAGCAGCTTCTGCCACACGCCCGCCCTGGCGCGCCTGGCGAGGAGCGGCACGACCTTCGCCCAGGCTTACACGCCGCAGCCGCTGTGCGTGCCGGCGCGGGTCTCCTTGTGGACCGGCCGTTGGCCGCACGCGCACGGCGCGCGCCTCAACGAGACGCCCATGCCGCCCGGGGAGCGCCACGCCTTCCGGATCTGGCACGAGGCCGGCTTCGACCTCGCGCTGATCGGCAAGAACCACTGCTTCGAGCAGCCCGAAGACCAGACGCTGTTCGACGTCTGGTGCGAACTCGGCCACGAGGGCCTGCCGACCGGGGCCGCGCCGCGCGGGATGGATTGGCTGCGTCCCGAGGCAGCGATCGCGGCCGCGCACGCCAAGCGCCGCACCATGCCGCGGCAGGCGGCGGCGGTCTCGTACGCGGTGAGCGACGCAGATCCGCGCGACGCCTCCAGCGGCCTGGTGGCCGCGCAGGCCGAGGCGTACCTCGAGGAGCGCGCCGGCACCGAGCGGCCCTTCGCCCTGTGGGTCTCGTTCCCCGACCCGCACACACCCTACGAGGTGCCGCGGCGCTACGCCGACCTGGTGCCGCCGTCGTCGGTCGTGCTCCCGCCGCTCGAGCCGCGCGGGGACCTGCCCGAACGGACGCAGGTGCTGCGGCAGCTGCTCGGCATCGACGACGCCTCGGAACACGACCGGCGCGGTCTGGTGGCCACCTACCACGCCATGGTGCGCTTCGTCGACGACGGGGTCGGGCGCATCCTCGACGCGCTCTCGCGGACGGGCCTCGCGAAGCGCACGGTGGTGGTGTTCTGCTCCGACCATGGCGACTTCGCCGGCGAGCACGGCATGACCCGCAAGGGTGGTGCGTTCTACGACTGTCTGGTGCGGGTGCCGCTGATCCTCTCCTGGCCCGGCCGCCTCCCTGCGGGAGCGGTCGACGACTCGCCTGTGAACCTCGTCGATGTCGTGCCGACGCTGCTCACGCTCCAGGGGCTCGAGCCGCCCGCGGGCATGCAGGGTCGGCCGCTGCCGACGGTCACCGAGGCGCCGCCCCGCGAGGCGACCTTCGCGGAGTACGGGGCCGGTGGCCCGGCCTGTCGGCTTTCGCACCTCGACGCGCTGCCCGAGCCGCGCGGGCTCGAGGCCGCCAAGGCGACCTTGCGCTGGCGCGAGGCCGAGGGGCGCCGCAAGATGGTGCGGACGCGCCGTCACAAGCTCGTCACCGACCCGACCGGCGACTGTGATGAGCTCTACGATCTCGAGACCGATCCGTTCGAGCAGCGCAACCTCATCGGTGAGCCGGGCCGCGAGGCGCTGCTCGCAGAGCTGCGTGCCCAGCTGCTCCGCTGGGCCGTGACGACCGAGGATGCGCGTCCCGTGCCGCTGCCCGCGGCGGGCTTCGAGCGCCAGGAGAGGAGCCGAGCGACCACATGAGGTACGTGTTCTCGACCACCGACACCGTGCGCTACCGCTTTCCGACCCACACCAACGAGTTGGTGATGGACCGCGCCGACGCGACGGCCAGCGAGAGCTTCATCAGCATCATGGAGCCGGGTGAGGCGCCGCCGCTGCACCAGCACGACGACACCGAGCAGGTCTTCTTCGTGCTCTCGGGCCGCGGACGGCTCGAGATCGGCGAGGAGGCCGCCGACCACGGGCCCCTCGAGCCGGGCGACCTGGTGCGCATCCCGCCCGGCACGCTCCATCGGGTCCCCTGTGTGGGCGACGAGCCGCTGCGCTACCTGGTGGTCGACTGTTTCCCGGCAGGCCGGCCGGCAGCCGAGCCCACCTGGGAGTCGCACGTGCGTGCGATCTGCGCCGAGAACGGCTGGTCGTTCGACGAGGTGAAGCGCGGCGAGTGAGTCCGGTCCAGGGCCGGAGGGAGGGCGCGGGTGAGGATCACCGGGGTCGAGACGTTCATCCTGCACGTGGAGGTGAGCGGCGGCGCCATCGCCGACGGCAGCCATCGCGTCGGGCACTGGGGCGCGCCGGGCGTCCTGATCCACACCGACGCTGGCCTCACCGGCACCGGCTACACCGGCACCCACGCCCACCTCGCGAGCGACCGGATGATCGCGCTGTGCATCGAGGAGGCGTACGCGCCGCTGCTCTTAGGCCGCGACCCACGCGAGGTGCGGTCGCTCTGGACGCGCCTGCAGCGCCACCCGCCGCTGCAGTGGGTCGGCCGGAGCGGCATCACCCACCTCGCGCACGCGGCGGTGGACGTCGCGCTCTGGGACCTCAAGGCGCAGGCCGCCGGCGAGCCGCTCTGGCGGCTGCTGGGCGGCTCGGGCGAGCAGCGCCTCGAGGCGTACGACACCGACGGTGGCTGGCTCGATCGCAGCGACGAGCAGCTGCTGGCCGAGACCGAAGCGCGGCTCGAGCAGGGCTACCGTGCGGTCAAGATCAAGGTGGGTAGCCGCGACGAGCGCGGGCGCCTCGATCCGGGACGCGACCTGCGGCGGGTGGCGCTGGTGCGCGGACTCCTGCCCACGGGAGCGCGGCTGATGGTCGACGCCAACGGCGCGTGGGATCTCGCGACCGCCCTCGAGGCCGGCCGCGCGCTGGCCGAGCACGCCGTCGCCTGGCTGGAGGAGCCCATCTGGTACGACGACCTCCCCGGTCACGCCCGCTTGTCGGCCGAGCTCGCGACGCCCATCGCGCTGGGCGAGCAGCTCTACACGCTCGACGCCTTCCGCGACTTCATCACAGCCGGCGCCGTGCACTACGTGCAGGCCGACGCGGTGCGGCTCGCCGGCGTCACCGAGTGGTGGCGCGTCGCCGAGCTCGCACATGCACACCACCTGCCGGTCGTGCCGCACATCGGCGACATGATGCAGGTCCACCTGCACCTCGCGCTGGCGCACCCGGCCTGCACGCTGCTCGAGCACATCCCCTGGATGCGCGACTGCTTCGAGGAGCCCGCCACCGTCGTCGACGGGCGTTTCGAGGTGCCAGAGCGACCTGGAGCAGGGACCACGCTGCGCGAAGACGCGCTCGAACGCTTCGACGTCGCGCGATGACGGCGCGGCCGGCTGGACCGCACGCCGAGCGGTCGCTGCGCTGCGTTCCCGCGCCCGCGGCGCACTGGTCGGCGGATCGGGCCCGGTGACGCCGAGCGCCGCTACCGAGGCGCCGCTCGGCGGAGCCCTGGTACTGCGGCGATGGTCGCCGCTGGCGTTGAGCTGGCTGTTCATGACCGCCGAGCTGGTGATCGTGGTGGCGGTGATCGCGCGGCTGCCGCAGCCGGAGGTGCAGCTCGCCGCCTGGGGAGTGGTCTTCGCCCTCGCCACCGTGATCCAGTCGCCGGCCACCGCCTTGCTGCCGGCGTCGACCGCTCTGGTGCGCGACCGGGCCTCGTTCCGGCGGCTGCGCAGCTTCGCGCTGACGGTGCTGGCGGCGCTGGTCACGCTGCATGCGCTGCTGGTGCTGACGCCGCTGTATGACCTGTTGCTGCTCGGTGCGATGGGCATACCGAGTGAGGTGACGGCCGCTGCACGGCCGGCGCTGGTGGCGATGCTGCCGTGGTCGTTCGGGACCGGCTACCGCCGCTTCCTGCAGGGCGCCATCATCCGCGCCGGCTTCAGCGGGGTGGTGATCTGGGGGACGATGGTGCGCCTGGTCGTCAGCGTGACACTGCTGGTCGGCGGCGCTGCTCTGGTGGCGCTGCCAGGAGCGCAGCTCGCCGGGAGCGCCATCATCGTCGGCGTGCTCGCGGAGATGGCGTTCGTCCACTGGCGCGCCGGCGTGCTGCTGCCCCGTCACTTGAGCCCGGGCGGCGA
>SKMG01000433.1 GCA_007121175.1 Trueperaceae bacterium
CCCTGACCTCGCCCACGAGGATGAGGCCGGCCGCAGCGGCTCCCGGGCCCGACACCCCGTCGCCAGGGGCTACTGCCCGTTCGTCCCTGGAAGCTGCCTGAGCGTCGGCGGGCGACGGCGCTTCTGGCTCCTCGCCGAGCGCGAACCACTCCGGACGCACCAGGACCCCGACCGTCGCACCCTCACGCGCGCGACCGACCGGGTCGAGGCAGCGCAGCGCACCGCCGCCGGGTGCTGCGAGCGCCACCGTGGCGCTGCCACCGCCGGCGTCGGTCACCCGGCCGTGCAGGACGTTCGCGTGGCCGACGAAGTCGGCCACGAAGCGGTTGAGGGGAGCATGGTAGAGCTCCCACGGCTCGCTGTACTGCTGCAGCCGGCCGTCGTTCATCACGGCGATCCGGTCCGAGAGGCTCAGCGCCTCGTCCTGGTCGTGGGTCACGTAGATCGTCGTGATCGAGAGCGCCCGCTGGATCTCCTTGAGCTCGGCCCGGACACGGATCCGCAGCTTGGCGTCGAGGTTCGACAGCGGCTCGTCCATCAACAGCACGTCAGGCTCCATGACGATCGAGCGGCCGAGCGCCACGCGCTGCTGCTGCCCGCCCGAGAGCTCGAACGGGTGCCGAGCCCGCAACTCGTCCAACCCCAGGAACTCGAGCACCCGCTCGACGCGCCGTCTGCGCTCCGCGGCGTCCAGGCGCCTCAACTTCAGCCCGTAGCTGACGTTCTGCAGCACCGTCATGTGCGGGAACAGGGCGTAGTCCTGGAAGACGATCGACACGTTGCGGCGGTTCGGCGGAACGCCGTTTTGGCGGACACCGCCGATGAACACCTCGCCGGCGTCCGGGTCGAAGAACCCGGCCAGCATCCGCAAGGTGGTCGTCTTGCCGCAGCCGCTGGGGCCGAGCAGCGTGGTGAACGAGCCGCTGGCGACGTGAAGCGTCAGGTCGTCGACGGCTACGGTGTTGCCGAACGCCTTGCTCACGCTGCGCAGCTCCACCTGCGCGCCGCGCTGCCCTCGGGGCGAGATGGTCGTGATCAAACGGTCCTTCCCGGCGCCTAGCATCGCCTGCCAACGCGTCGAACCGCCGCCCGGCGGGGCCCACGGGGCCCTCTCCGGCGCGGCGCCAATCACGCGAGTGTACCCGGACGCGCGGGGCGCGGCGGCGCCGCCTCGGGCTACGGCCGGGCTACGGCCGGGCTACGGCCCAGGCGCCGCCGCTTCGGGCTACGGCGGCGTGCCGAGCAGGCTGGTCAGGAGCCAGATCACGAGGCCGATCGCCAGCAAACCTAGGAGCACCTTCATCAGGAACGCTCCCACGCGGAAGGCCAGGTACACGACCACGATCAGGATCAGGATGTTGAGGACGTTCGTGAAGTCCACCACTCGCCTCCTTCCGGCGGCTCCGTCACACGATAGCCGGGGCGGAGGCATGCCACTGGTCGGTGGCAGATCGATGCCGCTCCGGCCGGCGTTGACGCCCGGCGCGCAACTGCGCATCGACCGGTAAGCTGCGCACATGGTGTTCGTAGCGAGAAACGTGCCTCTCGACTCGACGGCTTCATGAGCCGGGCGTGCCTGCTCGGTCTCGACCTCGGGACCTCGAGCTTGAAAGCGCTCTTACTCGGTGAGGACGGAGCGGTGCTGGGCGAGCACGCCGAGGGCTACGCCACGCGGCGCCCGAAGCCCGGCTGGAGCGAGCAGGATCCCGAAGACTGGTGGCAGGCCTGCGTGCTCGCCACGCGCGCCGCGCTCGAGGCCGCCACGCGCGAGCACGGGGGGCTCGACGTGCGGGGGATCGGACTCAGCGGGCAGATGCACACCTTCGTCCTGGTCGACCGCCAGGGCAGCGTCGTGCGGCCGGCCGTGACCTGGATGGATACCCGGGCGCAGCCGCTGCTCGAGCGCGTCCGCGGTGCACTCGCGGCCGCGGGACTGGTCGAGGAGCTCGCCAACCCGGTGGTGTTGGGCCTATCGCTGCCGCCGCTCGTGTGGCTCCGCGAGCACGAGCCGGCGGCGTTGGAGGCGGCGCACGCGTTGCTCGTCGCGAAAGACGCGCTGCGGCTGCGGCTCACCGGAGCGCTCGGCAGCGAGCCGACAGATGCCTCGGCCACGCTGCTCCTCGACGTGGGCCGGCGCGTCTGGTCTGAGCGCGTGGCGCGGCTCTTCGACCTCCCGCTGCGCCTCTTCCCGCCGCTGGCAGAGAGCCACGCTGCCGCCGGGGCGCTGCTGCCCGAGCCCGCGGCGGCGCTCGGCCTGCCCCCCGGGATCGCGGTGGCGCACGGCGCCGGCGACCAGCAGGCTGCGGCGGTCGCCATGGGCACGCTCGACAGCGGCCAAGTACAGCTGATGGTCGGCACAGGGGCTCAGGTGCTGGCGGTCCGGGACCGCGCGCTCGCTGATCCCCAGGGCCGGCTGCACGCCTTCTGCCACGTCACCGGCTTCGTCCAGCAAGCGAGTGTGAACAACGCCGGAGCCGCGCTGTCGTGGGTGCGCGAGCTGCTCGGCCTGTCGTGGCCGGAGCTCTATCGGGCGCCGCTGACACGGCCCGACCTGCCCGCCTTCGTGCCATTCCTGACTGGCGAGCGGACGCCACTCATGAAGGGCTACGCGCGAGGCGCCTGGCTCGGTCTCTCGCCAGCCCACGATCGTGAAGCGCTCGCGGCGGCCGCGGTGGTCGGCGTGATCGTCTCGATCGCTGATGCGGTCGCCACGGTCGCGGCGCTCGGCGCTCCACAGGGACCGATCCGTGCCTCAGGCGGCGGCCTGCGCGAGCCGGGCTTCGCCCAGGCCGTCGCCGACGCGGTCGGCGCGCCGCTCACGGTGTTGCAAAGTGGCTCTGCCTCGGCGGTCGGTGCGGCGTTGCTCGGCGGCGTGGCGGCCGGCGTCTACCCGGACGTGGCTGCGGCGGTCGCCAGCCTCGGCCCTCGAGGCGGTAGCAGCTACGTTCCCGACGTGAACGCCGCTTCGCTATGGGCTGCTCGCAGCGCCTGGCGCGCGCGCCTCGACGCCATCGGCCTGCACGAGCTGATCGCGACGCGTCCGCAGGCCGGTCCGCCGCCGGCGGCGGAGCCGGGCGGCGTGGAGGCCTGAGTCGGATGATCCGCGCGCTCCTGGCACTGGCCCTGCTGTTCTTCGCGGTGGTCGGCGGCTTCTTCGTGCGGCCGTCGCCATATGCGCGGGTCGGAGGCGCCGCGAGAGCGCGCTCCCGGCCGCTGCCCGAGGGCCTGCCGGCGCCGGTAGAGCGCTTCTATCGCGCCCGCTACGGGACCGAGCTGCCGGTCGTCGAGACCGCCGTGGTGAGCGGTCATGCCTGGCTGAGGCCGGCCGGTCCCTGGTACTTACCGGCGCGCTTCCGCTTCGTCCACGCGGCCGGCCGCGACTACCTGCACGACATCGCGCTGACCTGGTACGGGCTCGGCGTCTTCCGCGTCGACGAGCGCTTCGTCGGCGGCCGCGCTCGGATGGCGCCCCCATTCGGAGTCGAGGAGCACAGCCCGCAGCTCGCGCAGGCGGCGACGCTCGCCCTGTGGGCGGAGGCGGCGTGGTTCCCGACGCTCTGGGTGACGCATGAGGAGGCTCGCTGGGAGCCTGTCGACGAGACGAGCGCCACGCTCGTCGTCCCCTTCGAGAGCGATGAGCTACGCGCGCTGATCCGCTTCGCTCGCGGTTCCGGCGACGTCGAGAGCCTCGAGGCCGAGCGCTATCGCGGCGCAGCGGACGAGGTTCCTGCCCGTTGGTCGAACGCGGCCAGGGAGTGGACCACGATCGACGGCCGCTGGCGCCCGCGCGTGGGCAGCGTGGCCTGGGGCGATGACCCGCCATGGGCCGTGTTCACGGTCACCAGCGTCGACGAAAACGTGGAAGTCGAAGCGCTGCTGAACGCTCCCTGGCGGCGTTGACCGCCCCGTTGCCCAGGTCACCGGCGGCTGCCCCGGCCCTGACTCGGCCTAACGCTCCACGAAGCTCGTGAAGCCGCGGCCGATGAGACCGCGGCCGATGAGGCCGTGGACGGCGGCAAGAGAGACGAAGGTGACACCTACGAGCGCGCTCGAGAGCGCAGCCGCGCGGCCCCAGTGGCCCTGCTCGGCGAGGTTGAGGATGCTGACGCTGGCCAAGGGCGTGTCGAATGAAACCAGGAAGATCACCGCGCTCAGCGTGCCGACGCCCTGGATGAAGCAGAACACGAACGCTGCCGTACCAGCGCTGCGCAGCAGGGGCAGGGTGAC
>SKMG01000345.1 GCA_007121175.1 Trueperaceae bacterium
ACCCAGGCCTGCAGGACCAGCGCCAGGCCGGCCAGCCCGAGCACGACGTGGAAGGCGGCACGCGGACGCAGCCGCGGGCCGCCGGGGCGGGCACCGCCGCCCGCCACCGCCAGCGCGATGCCGAGCACGACCAGTGCCAGCGCCAGCACCCCGACCGCAGCGAGCGAGGCGCTCGCCAGCGGCCGGAAGGCGTCCAGGTCGAGCGTGAGGCTGCGCTGCACCTCTGCTGCGGCGCCCAGGTGCACGACGAACCAGGCCAACGTCGCCAGCGCCAGGACTCGGGCCAGCCAGCGCAGCAGCATGACGCTGGAGCTCGGATCGCTGCTGCGCGGCCCTCGGGAGCGCCAGCGCCGCCAGCTTCCCAGCGGCCACGACACGAGGGCGACCAGCGCGCCCAGCGCAGCGAGCAGCAGGCACGCGAGCAGCACCTCCACACGCTCGAGCAGGGGCACCCGCTCGAGCGTGACCGGCATGCCCAGCGCCCCATGCAGGAGCGGCGCCCCGCGCTCATCGCGGGTGACGGCCAGCACGTCGCCACCACCGTCGCGTCGATAGACGCCCTCGGCCGTTGGCAGGTAGCGCCGGTGCGGCGACAGGTCGGGCGGCGTGCGCACCACCACGCTGCCGTCCGCGAGCACGTCGACGGGGAACTGGATGAGGCCGACCAATGTCAAGAGCGCCTCGTACGGTGCGGCGGGCGCGTACTCCGGCCGGTAGACGCCGGCGTCCGCCCGAGCGCCCGGCGGCAGCTGTTCCGGGGGCACCGCCGTCGGCGGGGTACGGGCGTCACCCAGGAACTGCTCCAGCAGCCGCTCGGCCAGCAGCCAGCGAGCGTCGCGCATGCCGTCGACGGTCGACCACTCGCCGCCCTCGCGCTCGGGGCCGTTGACGTGGACGAAGAGCCCCAGTCCGGCCGCCGGGACCAGCACGAGCAGCGAGTGCAGCCCTCGCAGGTCGCCCGCATGCAGCACCACCTCATGACCGAGCATCCAGCCCTCGGTCATGCCCAAGGTCGTGCCCGCAGCCTGCGGATGTCCCCGGGCGGCGGGCGTCAGCAGCGCCGTGCGCACGTCGTTACCGAGTGGGCCGCTCGGCGCCTCGGCCGTCAGCTCCACCAGCAGCGCCGCGACGTCGCGCCCCGAGAGCCGCAGCTGGCCGGCGCTCGGGTCGAACAGCGTCGGCGGCATGAGCGGCCGCAGCGCCCCACGCAGGTCGCGCTCGTGGCCGCGGGCCGTAGCGGCCTCGTAGTCCGCAGGTGCCGGCCGTAGCAGCTGCGCCGAATCCAACCCCAGCGGCTCGAACACGAGCGTCCGGAGCGCGGTCTCCACGTCGTCGCCGGTGACGGCCTCGAGCAGCAGGCCGAGCGCATGGTGCCCGGCGTTCCCGTAGCGTGGACCGGAGCCCGCCGGGTCGACGCGGGCGGGCAAGGGCAGGCGCTCCAGCGGAGGATTGGGCCCGCCGTCGACGTCCGCGGTGTTGAGCAGCCGGTCGCCGAACCCGCTGGTGTGCGTGAGCAGGTGCCAGGGCGCCAGCGCCGTCGTGTCGCCGGGCGGCGGCGGCGGCACCATCTCCGCGCCCAGCAGGTCGGCCAGGGGGGTGCCGAGCTGCAGTCGCTCACGAGCGACCAGATCGAGCACCGCAATCGCTACTGGCAACTTCGTGACCGAGGCCAACCACAGCGGATCGTCGAGCGTCAGCGCGCGGCCGGTGGCGACGTCTGCGGTGCCGTAGGCCTCGGCCGCGATCAGCTCCCCGGCAGCGGCCACCGCGGCGACGGCTCCCGGCACGCCGGTCTCGCTGAGCACCTCGTACACGACCGTATCGAGCTCGAAGCGCGCCGCGGCGCGCTGCACCGTGGCCGCGTCGAGCTCCTCCGGCTCGAGCGCGCGCGGCGCGAGATCCGGCTGACTCGAGGCCGGCGCCGCGAGTGCGAGCGCCACGGCGAGCGCAAGCCAGGCACGCCACGCCTGCCGCAGCGCCCGTCGAAGTTGGTGACCGGGATCCGGGTACTCGGCCGCGCGCACGGTAGGCATACCGGATGCTATCGCCCCGACGCCCACGAAGGCACGCGATCGGCGGCGTCTACCGGTTGGCGAGCACCCCGTGCCGGCGCGCTAGGTCGCGCAGGAACTCGAGTCCGTCGCCGACCAGGCGACCAGGGTCCTCGACCACGTCGCGCCACATGCAGGTGGCGCGAGCCATGTCGGGGTTGAGGTCGACGAACGACTCCATCACCAGGTCGCCGGCGTAGCCGATCGCGGCCAGACCCCTGAACACGCCCTCCCAGTCGACGTTGCCCCGGCCCGGCGTGCCCCGGTCGCTCTCGGAGAGGTGGATGTAGCGCAGCTTATCTCCCGCCGCGAGGATCGGCGCCTCGAAGCCGCGCTCCTCGATGTTCATGTGGTAGGTGTCTAGGTGCAAGAACACGTTGTCCTCGTCGATCCTGCCGATCAGGTCGAGTCCCTGGGCGGTGGTGTTGACGAGGAACGACTCGTAGCGGTTGACCGGCTCGATCCCGAGCGAGATGCCGTGGCTCGCCGCCTCGCGCGCGAGCGGCTTGAGGGTGGCGGCGATGACGTCGTAGTCGGCCTCGGTCGGCGGTCGACCGTCCTGCGCGCCGAGCGTGCCGTAGATCACGCCCGAGAGGACCGGCGAACCGACGCCGGCGGTCATGTCGAGCGCTTGGCGGAGGAAGCGCGTCGCGCCCGCCGGGTCGTCCGGCAGGCTGGCGTCGACCGGCAGCCCCAGCGAGCAGGTAGCGGCGATGCCGTTCGCCTCGAGCAGCGCGCGGGCACCATCGACGTCGAAGTCGAAGGGCCGCAGCAGCGGGATCTCGACGAAGTCGAGACCGGCCGCTGCGGCGCCCTCGATCACGTCGCGCGCAGTGGTGGGCGTCCAATCCGAACGCCAGATGAAGGCATGGGCACCGAATCTCGACATGCGACCTCCTTGGCCAGGCGCCGGCACGGGCGCCCGTGGCTGCCGTGGGCGATGGCACAACGTCGCCCGGCTCCGTCCGTGGATGCCGCGCTTGGTGCAATCTGCGCAGTGCCCGGTCAGGGCCGTCCGGCCTCGCCGCGCCCCGCAGGCTCGAGCCGCCACGATGATACGCCTCGGAGGTTCGCCCGAGCCGCGCCGCTGCGGTGGCCACGCCGGTCGGGCTGGGCCTCACGCGGCACGTGGGTCGCCCGTGCGGACGCTCCCGCACTCGCCGCCGGGGCGTCGTCTCAGTCGGCATTGGGCGTGTGCCGTGATGTCGTCGTGCCAGCCACATCACGCTGACATCACGCCTACCGCCTAGGGTTGCCGCGAGAGACAGGAGCGAGGGCCGGATGTGGCAGTATCTTGAAGAACGCCATATGACGGGCGAAGGGGGTCGATCGACGACGGCGCGAGCACCGACCGACGCACCAGCGCCTCTATCCGCCGAGCGCGCTCGCGATCCGACCTCGTCGGCTGCCACGCCGCGGCCGCCTGAGGGCGCCGGCGGCGAGCCCGGCGTCATGCTGTTCGGGCGGCCGGCGGTGCTGGTCGATCGCCGCTGGGTTCCGCTGCACCCGGGAAAGGCAGGCGCCATCGTCGCGTACCTGGCCCACCGCTCCGCACCGGTTCGCCGCGCCGAGGTCGCGGCGCTGCTATGGCCCGACCTGGACGAGGAACGGGCCTTCACCAACCTGCGCCAGCTCCTGCGGAGTCTGGCTGTCGGCCCCTTCGGCGGCGTCGTCCAGCGCGAGCGTGGCCTGTTGCGAGTCGGCATCCGGAGTGATCACGACGCCTTCGAGCGCGCCGTCGACGAAGGGCGCTGGGCCGACGCCGTCGACTGGTACCGGGGACCCTTCCTCGACGGCTTCGAGGCCATGGACGCCGGTGAGTTCGGCTCGTGGCTCGCCAGCGAGCGCAACGTCGCCGAGGGCCGCTGGCGCATGGCCTGCATCGCGTTGCTCGACGAGGCCACCCGCGATGCCAAGTACGTGCGGGCGCTGCAGCTCGCCGAGCGCCTGCTACGGGCCGACCCCCTCGACGAGATGGCCCTCAGGCACGCGATGCTCGCGGCTGCCGCGGGAGGCGACCGCCATGGAGCGCAGCTGCGCTACGAGGCGTTCTGTGTCGCGCTGCGCGACGAGGTCGGGATGGAGCCCGACAGCGCGACGGTGGGCCTCGCCGAGCAGCTGTTCGCGCCCACGGTCCCCCTGGGACCAAGGCCCGAAGCGACGCAGTC
>SKMG01000065.1 GCA_007121175.1 Trueperaceae bacterium
CCGAGCTGCACGCTGAAGACGTCCATCGCCATCAGCGCGATCCAGAAGTTCGCGGTCGAGGCGCCGATGATCGCCACCACCATCACCACGGTGTCGAGCCAGGTGCCCTGACGGATGGCGGCGGCGATGCCGGCGGTGACGCCGATCAGCACCGCGAACGAGTACGACAGCAGCACCAGCCGCGCGGTGAAGGGGAAGGCCCTGGCGAGCTCCTGGGTGACGGGGTTGCGGCTGCGGATCGAATCGCCCAGGTCGCCTCTCGCGACGCCGGCGAGGAACGAGCCGTACTGCACCAAGAGCGGGCGGTCGAGCCCCATGCGCGCGCGGATGCTCTCGACGACGCTGCCGGGCGCCTGCGGGCCGGCCATCAGACGGGCCGGGTCACCCGGGAGCATGCGGATCGCGAAGAATACCAGCATCGATGCGCCGAGCAGCATCAGCGGCAGCATCATCAGCTTCCTGATCAGATAGGTGGTCAAAGGGCCGCTCCGGCGGGGCCTCCGCGTGCAGGAGGCTCCAGCCTCCCGCACGCGGACGCGCCACGGTGTTAGTTCAGGGTGGGCTGGCGGATCATCAACTGCCCGGCGGGGGACAGCCACACGCCGCCGACCTCGGTACGGAGCGCGGCCAGCGCCTGCGGGTAGTGGAGCCACACGTGCGGGGCGTCCTCGAGCAGGATCCGCTGCGCCTCGGCATAGGCCTCGAGCCTCACGGCCACGTCGGTGGTGGAGGCGCCGATGTCGAGCAGTTCGTCGAGCCGCTCGTTCGAGTAGAAGCCGAGGTTGGCGCCAGCGGGCGCCCACGAATCGGTGTGGTAGAGCGCACGCAGCTGACCGTCGGCGTCGAGCGTGCCGGTCGCCCAGGAGGCGTACGCCGCATGGACGTCGTCGCGCGCCTTGCCTTCGGGATCGGCGAAGGCCGCCTCGCTCCAGACGCCTGACTCCATCACCTGGATGTTGAGCTGCACGCCGACCGCGCCCCACATCGCCTGCAGCGCCTCGACCACGTTGGCGTCGGCCTCTTGCACCGCGACGTTGACGGTGAAGCCGTCACTCACGCCGGCCTCCTCGAGCAGCGACAGCGCCCCTTCGGGATCGAACGGCAGGCCCTCGAGGGTCGGGTCGAACCCGAAGTTGGGCGGAGCGAGCGGCGAGGTGGCGGGCACGCCGAAGCCGCGCAGCAGCGAGTCGACGATGCCTTGCTTGTCGGTGGCGTGGTTCAGCGCGCGGCGCACTCTGGCGTCGTCGAGCGGCTCGATGGTGGTGGTGAGCGCGATCCAGAAGACGCGCGAACCGGTCACCTCGACGACCTCGATGTCCGGGTTCGCGTCGATGGTCGGCGCGAAGACCGGCGGCAGCGGCGCGGCGATGTCGACCTCGGCGGCCTGCAGCGACATGGTCATCACCGCGTCCTCGGGCGACCAGGTCCACACCAAACGCTCGACCTCAGGTTCCCCACCCCAGTAGTCCGGGTTGGCTTCCATGACGACGCGCTCGCCGCTGACCCACTCGACGAAGCGGTAGGGGCCGGTGCCGACCGGTTCGCGGTCGAGCGTGCCGGCCTCCCAGGCCTGCGGGCTCACGAGCCCGGCTTGGCTCGCGGTCATCAGCGCCAGGAACGCCGGGTAGGGATCGAAGAGGTGGAAGCGGAGGGTCATGTCGTCGAGCGCCTCGATCTCGCGGATGACCGGTTGGAAGCGGCCCGCGCCGGCGAGGCCCGCGTCGGGATCGAGCAGCCTGTGAAGCGACACCAGGGCCGCTTCGGCGTCGAAGGGCGTGCCGTCGTGGAAGGTGACGCCCTCGCGCAGCGTGAAGTCGTAGACGGTGCCGTCTTCGGAGATGGTCCACTGCGAAGCGAGCCCGGGGACGATCGCCTGGTCCTCGTCCATCTCGACCAGGCCCTCGTACATCGGGTAGAGGACCGACGCGGTGAAGGTTGCGGTGTGGTTGGCGGGGTCCATGCTGCGCGGCGCTTCGGTCTGCATGATGGTGAGTTGGCTCTGCGCGGCGGCGGCCGTGAGGCCGGCGGCGAGGAGCAGTACGAAGGTGCGCGTGAGGAGCGTGCGGGCGGATGCCATGTGACCTCCCAGGGGGATCAGGCGTGCCGTGTGTGCGGCGTTCCGGCGGGTGTCGAGAGCGGCTTCGTTCACGTCATGAAGGAATGAGAAACCGTACCCTCACGTACGATTCATGGTCCAAAGCCACCTCCTCGTTGATTTTGTCAACATTGTGAACTATCCTATGGGCGTGCCGTCAGCCTGTCAACCCAGGGTGCTCGGCGGGCTCGCGCTCGTCGTCGCCCAACTCGGTAGCATCCGTCCATGAACGCCTCCGCGCGCTCGCTGCTCGCGTACCTGGGCCTCAACGGGCCGACGCACCGCTCGGAGCTCGCCGAGGCGACCAGGCTGAGCAAGGCTGCTGTCTCCACCTTGGCACGCAACCTACTCGAGGCCGGTCTCATCCATGAGGTCGCCACCGCCCGCTCGACCTCGGGGCAGGGACGCCCCCCGGTGCTGCTCGACGTAGAGCCGCGTTACGGCTTCTTGGTCGGCGTTCGCCTCGACGACGACCCGCTGATCTCCGTCCTGACCGACCTCAAGGGCGGGCTGTTGGGCCAGGAGGCCCGTGCCCTCTCGGAGAGGCCAGAGCCCGACGAGGTGGCGGCCGGCATCGCGGACAGCGTACGGGCGTTGCTGGCGCGCGCGCGCGTCGACCCGGGGCGCCTGCTCGGCGTCGGCGTCGCGGTGTCGGGCATCGTCGACGCCGCGGCCGGCATCGTGCGACACTCGGCGATCCTCGGTTGGGACGACGTGCCGCTAGCCGACGCGGTCGGGGAACGGGTGGGCGCGCCGGTGTTGGTCGAGAACGACGCCAACTCGGTCGCGACGTATGAGCACCTCTACGGGTCCGCGCGCGGTACGGACGACTTCGCGCTGGTCACCGTCGGCCGCGGCGTCGGCGGCGCCCAGTTCGTCGCCGGCCGGCTGCAGCGCGGCCACGACGGCGGCGCCGGCGAGCTCGCGCACTGCACCATCGACCCGGGTGGACGCCTGTGCGCGTGCGGCAAGCACGGCTGCCTCGACACCATCGCGGCTCGCGGCGCGATCTTCCGGGCCGCGCGCGAACGCGGTCTGCGGGCGGAGAGCATGACCGCGCTCGAGGCGCTGGCGCAGCGCGGCGACCCCCATGCGCTGGCGGCGCTGCGCGAGGCCGCCGCGGCGCTGGGGCTGGCTGTGTCGCACCTGATCCACCTCACCGACCCAGGCCTGGTGCTGATCGCCGGCTCGGAGATCCACCCCAACACCGTCTTCGCCACCGCCGCGCGCCAGGCGGTGGAACGCAACGTGCTGCCGCGGCGGCTGACGACCCTCAACCTCGCGTTCCGCCCGCTGGAGCCGATCAGTTGGGCTCAGGGCGCCGCCGCTCTCGCCACCCACTCGCTGCTCACCGGCCGGCTGGCACTGCCGCCTGACGGGTACAGCGCCCGCGCGGGCAGCCGCGCGCCGCTCGCCTGACGCCCGCTCGCTGGTGGCGAGCGATGTGCCGCCCGCTCCCGCCCTCTCGCCCGCGCGATCACCGCGCGCCGCCCGCCCCGGAGGTCTACCCCATGCGCATCGCCGTTGGCGGCATCCACAGCGAGAACAGCACCTTCAACCCGGTCCCGACGACGCTGACCGACTTCCGCGTGCTGCGTGGCGACGAGCTGTCCGGCGACGCCGGCTTCGAGGCGCTCCACGAGCTGGCCGACGCAGAGGTGACGGGCACGCTCTACGCCCGCGCGCTGCCCGGTGGGCCGGTCGACCCCGAGGCGTACCGGTCGCTGAAGAGCGAGTTCCTCGAGCGCCTGCAGGCCGCGCTGCCGGTCGACGGCGTCTGGCTGCCGCTGCACGGGGCGGTCACGGTGCTCGGTCTGGACGACGCCGAGGCCGACTGGATCGGTGCGGTCCGCGAGCTCGTCGGGCCCGAGCCGCTCGTGATCGCCAGCTACGACCTGCACGGCAACCTGAGCGAACGCGTGGCCAGCATGCTCGATGGTCTGAGCGCCTTTCGCACCGCGCCGCACATCGATGTGCTCCAGACGCACCGGCGCGCGCTCGCGCTGCTCCTGCGCGCGCTCTCCAGCGGCGAGCGGCCGTCGCTCGCGCGCGTCGGCATCCCGCTGCTCTTGCCCGGCGAGCGCACCAGCACCGAGGACGAGCC
>SKMG01000198.1 GCA_007121175.1 Trueperaceae bacterium
GCCACCAATGCTTACGACCGGCTCGCTGCATCGAACCTCGCCACACCGCCCCCCGCGCGCTTCGCGGCGTACAGCGCCAGGTCGGCCGCGCGCAGCAAGCCGACCGCGTCCTCTGCGTCGTGCGGGAAGCAGGCGATGCCGAGCGACGCACCGAGCTCGACGAGCGCCGTGCCGGGCGCTTCCACGCCGGTCACGGCGTAGGAGCGCGCCACGGCGCGCCAGATCCGTTCCGCCGCGGCCATCGCTCCCTCGGGTCCGATCGCCTGCCACAGGAGCACGAACACGTCGCCTCCCATGCGCGCCGCTAGGTCGTGCTCGCGCGAGGCGCCCTCGAGCGCCGAGGCCACCTGCAGCAGCAGCCCGTCACCGACGCCGTGGCCGTAGCGATCGTTGACGAGCCGGAACCGTTCGAGATCGAGCAAGGCCACGGCCACCCCGTGACCGGTTCGGCGCGCCAGGGCGACCGCTGCGTCTAAGCGGTCGAACAGCGCTCGGCGGTTGAGCAGGCCGGTGAGCGCGTCGCTGGCCTCCGCGCGCGCCAGTTCCGAGCGCAGCGCAGCCATCTCCGCATGGGCGTCGTTCAGAACCCGCCGCTGCTCGTGCGCCGCGAGCGCATCGGCCAGCAGCGCGGCGAGGTCTTGCAGCGGCTCCCACTCGTCTTCCTCCGGGGCGGGGCGACGCTCTCGGTCGAGCACGCTGAGCGCGCCAGCCGCACGACCGTCGCCCAGCACCACCGGCGCGCTGGCGCAGAAGCGCAGCCCGGGGTCTCCCCACACCCATGGATGGGCCGCGAAGCGGCTGTCGTCGACGGCGTCGGGCACCACGAGTACGCGATCGGGGTGCAGCATGGCGTGACCGGCGAAGGAGTCGGCCAGCGCGGGCTCCACCAGCTCCACACTGCCGGTGGCCCGGCACCAGAGCTCGCTGCCCCGCACCAGCGAGGCGACCGCGAGTGGCGCACGATAGTGCAGCGACGCGAGCCGCAGCAGGCGCTCGAGCGCCGCGCTCGCCGGTCCCTGCGCGCGGGCCAGCTCGCTCAGCGTCGCGTCGCTCATGGTGCTGCTGACCGACGTCGAGCGGTCCGGCGGTCTCGTCCCCACGCGCGCATGCTAGCACCGGCTCAGGCGGGCGGCGACACCAGCGCAGTGGCGCGCCCCGCGGCTACGCTCGGCGCCGGCCTGCGGGCGCCCGGGCCCGTCGACCGGTGCTAGGCTGCCGTGGTGTCCGACCGACCGCCCGCCGACCTCCCGCTCCCCCAACGCCGTGACGGCCGTGGCTTGAACGCCCTGCGCCCGATGCGCCTCGAGCGCGGCGTCAACCGCTATGCGGAGGGCTCGGCGCTGGTGCACTGGGGCGACACCCAGGTCCTCGCCACGGTTTCGGTGGAAGCCAGACTGCCGCCGCACCTGCGCAATCGCAAGCAGCGGGCGGGCTGGCTCACCGCCGAGTACGGCATGCTGCCGCGCGCCACCCACGACCGTGTGCAGCGTGAACGGCGCGCCACCAGCGGCCGCACCCAGGAGATCCAGCGCCTGATCGGGCGCGCCCTGCGGAGCACCGTCGACCTCGAAGCCTTCGCGGGCCGCACCCTGACGGTCGATTGCGACGTCCTACAGGCCGACGGCGGCACGCGCTGTGCCGCGGTCCTGGCCGGTTATGCCGCGCTCCACGACCTCTCCGACGGCCTCGTACGGGCCGGTCACCTGACCGAGTGGCCGCTCAGGCACGAAGTGTCCGCGGTCTCGGTCGGCCTGGTCGACGGGCGCGAGCTCGTCGACCTCGACTACGACGAAGACGTCCGCGCCGAGGTCGACCTGGCGATCGTCGGCACCGAAACCGGCGCCCTGATCGAGGTGCAAGGCGGTACCGAGGGTCTGCCGGTCGATGCCGAGGCGTACGTGCGACTCGTGGCCCTGGGCCTGACGGCCGTAGCTGAGACGCTCACCCGGGCGCGGGCGTCGTGGCGGTGACCGGTGTGGCCACGACCCAGTGGCTGCTCGCCTCGGGCAACCCCGGTAAGGCGCGTGAGTTCGAGACGGCCCTTCGAGATCACGGCATCCAGCTCAGGCTCGCTCGCGAGGCCGGCGTGCCTCGCTTCCCGCCCGAGAACGGCGTCACCTACGAGGAGAACGCCCTGCTCAAGGCCGGTCACGCCGCGCTGCACGGCGGCGCGGTGGCGCTGGCGGACGACAGCGGGCTCGAGGTCGACGCTTTGGGCGGTGCGCCCGGCGTGCACTCCGCGCGCTTCGGCGGCGTGCTCTCGGATGGCGAGCGCATCGCGTACCTGCTGCAGCGCATTCGCAACGTCCCAGACGACGAACGCACCGCGCGGTTCGTGGCGGTGCTGGTGCTGGCCACGCCGGACGGCGACGTCCACTCCGTCCGCGGCGAGTGCCGCGGGCGCATCCTGCAGGGTCCACGCGGCGACGGCGGCCACGGGTACGATCCGGTCTTCCTGTCAGACGACCTGGGCGTCACCTTCGCCGAAGCCGACCTGGCGGCGAAGCAGCGGGTCAGCCACCGCGGCCGGGCGCTCGCCGAGCTGCTCGAGTGGCTCGCCGGGCCGGGGCGTACCTTCGGCCGGGCCCGGCGCTAGTCGCACCGTTCGATTGCCTCCCGTTCACCTCGCTCACACGTCGTGCAGCGGGTTCGTGGGACACTAGAGACGAACGGCGCCTGCCGCAGCCGTGCCCGCCAGCGAGCGGCGCGGCTCGTGGCAAGGGCCGACGGAGGGAACCATGGCACGCCTGCATCCCATAGCGCTCCTCCTCGCCCTCGTGCTGACGGCGGGAATCGGTTACGGCCAGGTCCGGTTGCCCGACACGGCGGCCGAGGCACTGGCCGCCGGTGAACGGTACATGGCAGAGGCCCTCGCCACCTATCCTCGGCAGTACCCGGACCGGCAGCTGTGGCAGCGGGCCTTCGCCGAGGGTCGGCGGGCACAGAGCCTGGCGCCCGACGCCCTCGAACCGGTGCGCTTCTTGGCCGAGGCGTACAGCCGCAGTAACTGGTACGGACCGGCCTGGAATGCCTGGCTCGAGTACGTGCGTCGCGGCGGCCGCGTGCGCGGCGACCAGGAGGCGCAGAGGCTGATCGCCGAGGTCGGCCACGAGCTCGGCTACGGAGCCTACAGCCGAGGCGACACGGAGCTGGCGCTCGAGTACTACTTCACCATCGCCGATCTCGTCCCGCACGACATCAACGCCCACGTCTGGAGCGGCCGCATCCTGATCGAGACCGAGCGTCCGGAGGCGGCCATCCCGTACTGGCAACGGGTGCTCGAGCTGGACCCGGGGGACGTGCGCGCCGCGTACTTCCTCGAGCTCGCGCGCGACCAGGCGACCTGGGGAACCGCGGCCGTCACGGCGTTCCGCGAGGGTGTGGCACTCTATGAAGACGGGCGCCTGAGCGAGGCCGCCGAGCGCTTCGCCCGCGCCACCACCCGCAACCCCGAGTACCCGCAGGCCTGGGCCTGGCTCGGCCGCGTCGCGTTCGAGCGCGGCCAGTACGCCGATGCTCGCCGTCACTACGCGCGCGCCGCCGAACTCGAGCCCGGCAATCAGACCTACGCCTACTTCCGCGACGAGGCGGCTCGGCGCGCTGCAAACTGACGGCGTCCGGCCGAGCAGGCCAGGGTTAGGCGATCACCACTGGGCGCCACTCGTCGTCCTCCGCCCGCCACGCCTCGAGGTCGGCCGTGAAGCGCTCGCGCCACGTGGTCGCGTCGGCTCGCGTGACGGCCGATAAGGCCCTCAGCCCGTCGGCTTGCGGCTCGGCGGCGAGGCGCGCGAGCAGCGAGCGCACCCAGTCGGGGTGACGCTGGCCGAGCGATTGCCCGCGCGCGATGGACTGCGACACGGCCTGGGCGAGCACGCCGGGGGCGAGGCCGACCTGCGACGCCAGCGCCGCCTCGGGGAGCGGTCGTCGCCGCGCCGCACGCTGGAGGTGCCGAGCGACGTGATCGCTCCAGGCCTGCCGGTCGGACCACACGTGCGTCAGGGGCGTCAGGGCCGCCACCAGTAGCCAGTCCGGGCAGCGAGGCGCGGCCCCGCGGTAGTGCGCCTCGCCGGAGGCCGCGTACCAGAGCACCTGACCGAGCTGCAAGCTGAGCACTCCCGCGGTGACCGGTGAGCGCACCTGCATGCCCCGCACGGCGTGGCGCAGCGTCGCGGCCGC
>SKMG01000458.1 GCA_007121175.1 Trueperaceae bacterium
CCGACCGGTCACTCGGCATGCCGCCGAGCGCGGCGCGTCACGACAGCAGGGTACGTGACGACAGCGGGGTACGTTCCGACGGCGCGGTGCCGCGCGATTGGCGCGCCTGGTGCGACTTCGCCGAAGAGCTGGTCTGCCGGCTCCACACGCCCGCGCCGCTGCCCGGAGGACGCGTGCGGCTGCGGCTCACACCGCTCGGGCCCGAAGCTCCCTGGCACCGCCGAACCGCGGGGCGCGACCGGTACGCGGACGAGGCGGGTTTCGGCGCGGTGCGGAAGCTCGAGCATCCCGGCTTCCTGCTGCCGCTGCTCGCTGCGCTGGAGCGGGTACGGCCACCTGATGGTGGCCGGGTGCTGCTGCTCGGCTGCCACCGCGGCGACGAGATCGAGGCGCTCGGCTGGCTCGAGCCGGCGCCCGTCGGGCTCGAGGTCGTCGGCGTCGACCATGCCCCCGGACCGCTCGCGCTCGCCCGCTCGCGCTTCGCTCGGGCGCGCTTGCTGGAGCACGACGTGAACGATCTGCCGGCCGAGCTCGGCCGCTTCGACCTCGCGGTCGCCATCGACGTGCTCCAGGGGCCCGGGGTCGACGACAAGCACGTGCTGCGCCGGCTGGTGCAGCGGCACCTGCTGCCGGCGGGCGGGCTCCTGCTCGGCCTGCCCAACAGCCGCTTCCGTGGCGCCGAGGTCGTGTGGGGAGCACGCACGCGCAACTACCGAGAGCCGGATCTGTCGCTCGTGGTGCGCGACCTCGCCGCC
Source organism: Trueperaceae bacterium (assembly GCA_007121175.1). GTDB lineage: Bacteria > Deinococcota > Deinococci > Deinococcales > Trueperaceae > CSSed10-48. The sequence continues at coordinate 756 of SKMG01000458.1, forward strand.
CACCGACGCTACCTGCAGCAGCACGGCTTCGTCACGCACATCGGCGGACGCTACGACCTGCTGCTCACCGCCCGCCGGCCCGCGGGCCGAGGTGCATGAGGCGTCAGTGGGCGGCAGCCTCGAGCGCCGCCTTGTCGAGAGCGCGCAGCTCGCTGAAGCGGAACGAGAACGCCAGACTGGCCGCCGCCGCTGCCGCCGCCACGGCGAACAGCGGCGGGTAGCCGACCAAGCCGGACAAGGCCCCGACCGCGATCGGGGCTAGGCTCGGCAGCGCCAAGATGCTGTTCGCCACGCCCACGTACAGCGGCCGCTGCGGGGCGGGGGAGACCGCATAGAGCAGGTTCCAGGCCGCGATCCCCATGCCCGAGTTGCCGGCCGCCGAGAGCGCGAACACCAGCGCGAAGCCCTGCCAGCTCGGCATCAGCAGGGCGGCCAGCGGCGCCGCCATCAGGCAGGCGACCGACACCTGGAGCACGCTCACGTTCTGGCCCCGATCGGCGGGGCGCCGGAAGACGAAGTTCACCGCGATCGAGGCGAAGGTCGCGACGATCACGAACGTCCCGAGCGCGGTCGCCGGGGCGCCGAGGTTGGTGATGGCGTGGATCGCGTAGAACGGCTCCGCCATCAACGCCAACAGCCCCAGCAGGCGCACGCGCAGGTAGCGCCGGAAGGAGGTATCGACCCGCAGCACCTGGGGCAGGCGGTGGAGCATGGCGGCGAGCGGCTCCTTGAGCGCCGGCACCCCGGCCGGCTCGCGAACCAGGGCGAAGGCCAGATAGGCGCCGGACACCAGCACGGTTCCCAGCAGGAACACCAGGCCGAAGTCGGTCGGGAACTCGAAACCTGCGTCGAACACGCGCCTCAGCACCAGGCCGGCGAGCAGCGCCAGCCCGCCGCCGATCGCATTGCGGAGCGCCCAAAACGTCCCCAGGCGGTAGTGCGGCACGACCTTGGCGGTGACGTCGGCGAACGGCACGCCGCCGATACCGCCCGCTACCGAGTTGAGCGCCAGCACGACCAGCGTGACGGGGACCAGCACGCTCGGCTCGTCGCCCACCAGGAACACGGTGGCAGTCAGGATCGAGAGGACCAGCACCCGCAAGGTGGAGGTGCGGCGGTAGAGCGGCAGCTTGAACGGCTGGTGCGCGAGGCGGCTGGCGACGAACAGTTGCGGCAGGAACCAGCCCCCGACCCGCACCGCGGGGATCATGCCGATCACCCAGCCGGGCGCCCCCAGCACCGCCAGGAACGGCGCCAGCACCAGTGCGCTGTGGAAGAACGCCTCGCCGCCGTTGACCAGCACGCCGTTGTAGACGCCCAGCCAGAAGTTGCGGTTCGGTAAGCCCCACCCCTTCGCCTGCACGCACGGCATCGTACAGCCGGCGTCGGCGGCCGAGGTCAGTCGCCGGCGCCCGGATGCGAAACGTCGCGCGTCGAGCGCTCGAGCCCGCCGCCGTAGCCGTCGAGGCGAGGCGGCAAGGCGTCGGCCGGATAGGGCTGCATGGAGATCGGGTCGATGGTGGTGTAGCGCACTTCGCCGCTGCCGAAATCTGCGTCGACGAGCGTGACCGCGGAGCGCGCCGGCGCGTGATGGTCGCGGAGCGCGCGCCCGCCGATGCCGCCGGCGAACAGCAGCTCCAAGCCCTCCCAGCGCCCGGGGAAGTAAGCCGCCTGGTGACCGCTCAAGTACGCGTCGACCGAGCCTGCGAGCAGCAGGTCGCGGAGCGAGGCTGCGTCCAGCAGCACCTCGCCCTGGCGGTCGCGGCCCACGGCGATGCCGACCAGCGGCAGGTGCCCCATCACGAAGCGCAGCTCGGCCTCGGTCGCCTCCGGGGAAGTCAGCACGCGAGCGAGCCAGGCCCGCTGGTCATCGTCGACCAGCTGGCTCGAGGCGTCGATCACCGCGACGAACAGCGGCCCGAGCCTGACGCCGTAGGTGAAGGGCCGCGCCGCGGCCTCGATCAGCCGCAGCCCTTCCCAGTGCTCGGGGCGCGACCAGTAGCCGGCGGCCGCGTCGCGCTCGCGCGCGAAGACGTAGGAGCCGTCGGCCGTGCGCAGGCTCGAGGCGTCGTGATTGCCCATGGTGGCGAGGTAGGGGATGCCGGCCGCACGCAGCGGGGCGGCCACCGCGCCGTCGAAGGCCTCCCACATGGCGGCGAAGCGCTCGTCGGGGAGCGAGCGGCTCTGGCCCGCCACCAGGTCGCCCGGGAGCAGCACCAGATCCGGGCGCCAGATCTCGGTGATCGACACGATCACCCGGGCCACCGGCGGTGGGTAGGTGAGGCTGCCGTAGGGGCCGTTGAAGTCGCCGAACACCACGGCGCGGATGTCGCCACGCGGCGGGTCGTGGATCGCGGCGTCGCGCGCCGCGCTCCACGGTGCGAGACAGGCGAGCACGGCGAGCAACGCACTGATGCCCACGAGCCCGGACCGCGTCACACGGGATAGTGTCATCTCGACAGTATGGCCTGCGCCGCCGGGCCGGGTGACGCGCTACCATCGCCGGTATGGAACCCCTTCACGACCTCCCGCGGCACGCGACCGAGAACCGCGCGTACTGGAACGGCATGGCCGACGACTGGATTGCTTCCGGCGAGCGCAACTGGAGCCAGGACGAGCCGACCTGGGGGACCTGGGGGGTGCTCGAACGCGACCTCGAGATGCTGCCCGTCGACATGCACGGCATGCGCGCCGTCGAGCTCGGCTGTGGGACGGGGTACGTGTCGGCCTGGATGGCGCGGCGCGGCGCCGAGGTCACGGCGATCGACCTCTCGGAGCGTCAGCTCGAGACGGCGCGGCGGCTCGCGGACCAGCACGGCGTGGCGCTGACGCTGGTGCACGGCAGCGCCGAGGCGACGCCGTTCCCCGACGAGGCCTTCGACTTCGCCATCAGCGAGTACGGCGCGGCGATCTGGTGCGATCCCGAAGTGTGGATCCCCGAGGCGTACCGGATCCTGAAGCCCGGTGGGCGCCTGGTGTTCCTCGGCAACCACCCGCTGGCGCACGTATGCTCCCCGCTCGACGGCAGCCTCGTGGGCGAGCAGTTGGTTCGGCCGTACTTCGACATGCGGGTGTTGGACTGGACCGAGGTCGCAATCGACCCCGGCGGCATCGAGTTCTGCCTCGGGCACGCCGACTGGTACGCGCTGTTCCGGCGCGTCGGCTTCGTGGTCGAGGACTACCGCGAGCCGCGTGCGCCCGAGGGTTTCGTGGGGGACGCGTTCGGCGTGCCCGCAGCCTGGGCAAGCCGCTGGCCGAGCGAGCAGGTGTGGAAGGTCCGCAAGACCGCCGCGCCCGGAGCGACGCCATGACGCTCGATCACCTCATCCTGGCGGGACCCGACCTCGAAGCGCTCGAGGCGCTGGTGCAGGGGCGCACCGGCGTCACCCCGGTGCGCGGCGGACGGCACCTGGGGCA
>SKMG01000044.1 GCA_007121175.1 Trueperaceae bacterium
CCGACGAGCCAGCCGACGATGGCGTTGACGACCACCACCGCCAGGCCCGCCGGGATCGTGATGCGGCCGCCATAGAGGACGCGGCTCAGTACGTCGCGGCCGAGCTCGTCGGTGCCGAAGCGGTAGGTGTCGTTCGGCGGCTGCAGGCGCTGCTGGATGTTCTGCTGCAGCGGCGGGTAGGGGGCGAGCACCGGCGCGAGCAGCGCGGCGGCGAACCAGGCGAGAATCACGATCAGGCCCAGCATCACCGCCGGCTGGCGGCGGAGCTGCCGCAGACGCCGGCGAACGCGCGACGACGACACGGCACTCGGAGTGGTGACGGGAGCGATCATGCGTACCTGATCCGGGGGTCGATGAAGAAGTACAACAGGTCGACGACGAAGTTCGAGATCACGTAGATCAGGGCGATCAGCATGCTCACACCCATGATGGCCGGGAAGTCCTGCGAGGTCGACGCGCGATAGGCGTAGCGGCCGATGCCCGGCCAGGCGAAGATCGCCTCGGTGAGCACCGCGCCGGCGAGCAGGTTGCCGTAGAGCACGCCGAGCAGCGTGACGACGGGGATGAGCGCGTTCGAGAGCCCGTGGCGCATGATCACGAAGAACTCGCGCTGCCCCTTGGCGCGGGCCGTGCGGACGTAGTCGGCGTTGAGCACCTCGAGCAGCGAGGAGCGGGTGATGCGGGCGATGATGCCCGAGACGTACATGCCCAGCACCAGGCTCGGCAGGATCAGGTGCGATACGGCGTTGCGGAGCGTGTCCCACTGACCGGCCAGCAGACTGTCGATGGTGAAGAGGCCGGTCACCTGCGGCGGCCGAGTGACCAAGAAGCCGAGCCTGCCGGGTCCGGCGACCCAACCGAGTTGGGCGTGCAGCACCGAGAGCCCGATCAGCGCGAGCAGGAAGACCGGGAAGCTGACTCCGATCAGGGCGAAGACGCGCACCAGGTAGTCGAGCGGCGAGTTGCGCCAGACCGCCGACACCACCCCGAAGGTGACGCCCAAGAGCAGCCCGACGAAGATCGCCGTGGTCGCGAGCTCGATGGTCGCAGGCAAGAACTGCCGGACGTCGTCGAGCACCGGCTGGTTGGTGCGGATCGACACGCCCATGTCGCCGCGCAGCAGGTTGCCCAAGTAGGTCAGGTACTGCACGTGCAGCGGCTGGTCCAAGCCCCACTTCTCGCGGAACGCGGCCACGAGCGCCTCGTTGTTGAGCGCACTCTGGGGCAGGTTGGCGTTGATGGGGTCGGCCGGGATCGCGTTGGCGATGAGGAACGCCACGACGGTGATGCCGAGCAGCAGCGGGATGGCGAAGATGACGCGGCGGAGGAGGTACTGGTACAGGGGCATCAGGGATCGGGGGTTCGTGCCGAGACGGGGGAGCGGACGACCGCGTCCGCTCCCCCGATGCTATGACATCGCTACTGCGAGCGGCTGAGGAGGGCCACGTCGAGACCCCACTGCGGGTGCCAGAGGTACCCCTGCAGGTCGGCGCGGTAAGCGGTCTGGATCGCAGGCACGTTGAAGGGCACGAAGGCGCTGTCTCGCTGCGCGTAGTCCTGCAGCTGCGCGAAGATCTCGAGGCGGGCCTCAGGGTCGGTCTCGACGCCGGCGCGGGCGATGAGTGCCAGGATCTCCTCGTCGACCATGTCCGGAGTCCAGCGTGCCCGCTCGCCGGCGACCTTGCCGCCGGGCAGGAACTCCAGGAAGTCGACCGGGTCGAGCTTGTCGGGTCCCCAGAACCAGTAGCCGAAGCCCTGGACGCCGCTGCGGTAGCCCTCGAGCGCCACCTGGACCTCACCCGGCAGCAGCCGCGCGGTGATGCCGATCTCGGCGAGGTCGGCTTGCAGCTTCTGGGCATTGGTGCTGAGCCCGACCCCAGCCCAGGTGAGATCAGGGTAGTGGAGGGTGATCTCGAATCCGTCTGCGTGGCCGGCCTCGGCCATCAGCTCCCGAGCTCGCTCGAGGTCGCGCTCGACGGCCCGGTCCTGGCCAAAGGCGCCGGCCAGACCGACCCACATGTTGCTTCCGGGCGTGACGCTGCCGGCCCACAACTCGCGGTAGCCCTCGTAGTCCAGGGCATAGCGCACGGCCTGCGCCACCAGCGGGTTCGAGACCGGTCCACCGATGTCGGGGTCCCGGTTCAGCAGCAGGAAGTGGGTCCAGCGGCCGGGCCCGAGGAAGATCTCGATGTCGTCGTGGCCCTCGAGCGCGACCACCTGGTCGGGCGTCAGGTCGGTGGCGAGGTCGATGTTGCCCGCCACCAGCGCGACGCGTTGGGTCGCGGCCTCGGGGATGTTGACGACGATCACCCGGTCGAAGAACGGCTGCTCACCCCAGTAGTCGGGATTGCGCACCAACGTGGTGCGGTCCTGCGGCGACCAGCTCTCCAGGACGTAAGGCCCGGTACCGACCGAGGTCTGGTTCAGGAAGCGCATGGCGGTGTCGGTCTCGGCGGCGTCCGCGGCGTCGGTACCGCCGTTCGCGCGGACCGTCTCGGCGTGGACGACCGAGAAGGCCGTGTTGCAGAGCTCGGCCAAGAACGAGGGGCGCTCGTCGACCAGGGTGATCGCCACCGTGCGCTCGCCCACGGCCTCGAGCGAGGCGATGGGATCGGCCAGGAACGACGGTTGGGCGCGCATGTGCTTGAGCCGGTTGAACGAGAACACCACGTCGTCGGCACTGAGCGGCGCGCCGTTGGTGAAGTACACGTCGTCACGCAGCTCGAAGGTGTACACCAGACCGTCGTCGGAGATCGACCACGACGTCGCCAGCAGCGGCTCGATCGAGCTGGCGTCGCCGTCTGGGAAGGTCACCAGGGTGTCATAAGCGACCCGGTTGATCATGCCGCTGGTGGGGTTGAAGGCGTGGGCTGGGTCGTACGCCTCGGTGATCTCGGCGTGGCCGACGACGAGCACCTGTTCGGCCTGAGCCTGTACGAAGGCCAGACCGAGCAGCAGTAGGAGGGCGGCGAGAGGCCGGGCCGGCGAGACGGCGGGCTTGGACATGATCTCTCTCCCTGTGATCGTGGTGGAGTGAACGGTGATCCGGCGCGGGACGTATACTTACCCACGCTGGCGTGAACATAGCACGAAACGGTGGTGGTTCCTCTGAGCTTTCAGCAACGGATGCGCGCGTTCCAAGAGCGCTTGGCGGACGTCGCAGACTTGGCCTTCTTGCCCCGCTCGGCCGACCTCCACTACCTCACGGGCGTGCCGCGCGACGTCCCCAACTTCGGCGCGGTCATGCACCCCGGAGATTGGCTCGAGGGCGTCTGGCTCACGCCGACCGAGCCGCCCGTGCTGGCGTTGCCGCGCATGACAGCGGAGTTCGGCGGCCTCGACGCCTCGGGCGACGTGCGGCTGCACGTCCTGCAGGATCATGACGATCCCGTGGCGATGGTGCGCGGCTTCCTCGAGGCGTTCGGGCTGCCCGAGCAGCCACGGGTGGCGATCGGCGACGCCGCCCGCGGCGCGACCGTGAGCGCGCTGCACCGCCTGTTGCCGACGGCCACCTTCCTGTCGGCCTCAGACGTGCTGCGGCCGCTGCGAGCCGTGAAGTCCGAGGTGGAGATCGATCTGATGCGCCGCGCCGGTGCCATCACGGAGGCTGCCTTCGCCGCCGTCCTCGAGAGGCTCGAGCCCGGGATGCTCGAGCTCGACGTCGTCAGCGAGGTGGATCATCAGCTGCGGCGCCACGGCTCGCTCGGCCCGTCATTCACGACCTCGCTCTACACCTCGGGGCCCCATCACCCGCTGCTGTTCGGGCAGCGCGAAGCCACCTGGAAGCGGACGCTCACGCCGCCCGTGTCGATCCTCTTCGACTTCGGTGCGATCCTGGACGGCTACTGCTACGATTTCGGCCGCACCGTCTTCTTCGGCGAGCCAGACGCCGATGACCGCGGCGTGTTCGAGCTCGTGATGGCGTCGCAGGCCGCCGGCATCGCGGCGTTGCGCGCCGGTGCGGCGACCGCGGCCCAGGCTGATGCGGCGGCGCGCGAGGTGATCGTTGCGGCGGGCTTTGGCGAGGCCTTTCGCCACCGGCTCGGTCACGCCATCGGACTCGACGTCCACGAGCCGCCGTTCCTGACGGCCGGCGACGACACCCTGCTGCGTGAAGGCATGCTCTTCACGGTAGAGCCGAGCATCACTCGCTTCGACAGCTCCTCCGCGCG
>SKMG01000049.1 GCA_007121175.1 Trueperaceae bacterium
CGTCGCGGCCGGCGGCTGGCCCGGCTGCGTCCGCTGGGCCAGCGGAGGCGGCGTGGCGGTCGAGGCGGGCTGGGTGGGGCCGAGCGGGAAGAACGATCCGCCAGTCAGCAACGTCGCGATGATGCCAGCGATGACCGCGACGAGCGCGATGCCGATGGCGAGGTCGGGCCAGTTGCGCCGCAGCCAATCCATGTCGCTATGCTAGCGCGTTCGTCATTGGCGGGGTGCGGTACATCCCGCTTGGTGGCCGAGCTGGCAGGCGGCCGACCACGCGATGCGGGCGTCCTCGTCGCGCTGCAGGGCGTACAACGACCACCCGAGGTTGAAGTGGCTCTCGGCGTCTTGCGGGTTCTGCTGGACGAGGAGGCGGTAGACCTCCGCCGCGTCGCCGAAGCGCTCCGACGCCAGGTAGGCCGCGGCGAGGTTGACGCGCGCCTCGATCGAGTTCGGGTCGAGCTGCACGGCACGCTCGTAGAACTGCGCGGCGCTCTGGAAGTCGCCCTGCATGTACTGCGCCAATCCCGCCCACAGCTGCGCCGAGGCGCTCGAGGGCCGAGCTTGGACGACCTTCGCGAACGCCTCCTCGGCGCCGGCGTAATCACCTCTCAGGTACAGTCCGCGGCCGACGATGAAGCGGGCTTGGGTCTGCGCCTCGGTGTCGGACGGCGTGCTGCGCTCGAGGACTCTGCGGGCGGAGGCGATGGCCTCAGCGGTCATCCCCAGCTGATCCAAGGTCCCGGCCAGTGCCAGCTCGGACTCGATGCCGTTCTCTTGCATCCTGGCCGCCTCTTGCAGCGGTGCCAGGGCTGCGCGGGGCTGGCCAGCAGCCAGGAGGCTGGTGCCGAGGTTGTAGCGGGCCTCCCACGACGCCGGATCGACCTCGGCGGCGCGCTCGAACGAAGCGGCGGCTTCGCGCTCGCGGCCCAGGCCGCGCTGGAGCTCGCCCAAGGCGACCAGCGAGCGGGCTTCGCCCACGCGGTCGCTTGCCTCTCTCGCCTTGCGCACCGCGCGCTCGAGCGCGCGCAGCGCGAAGTCGACCTGTCCCTGCTCGACGTACACCTCGGCGATCAGCACACTGAAGCGGTAGTCGCCACTGCGGGCCTCGACGTCGGTGAGCTCCGCCAGCGCTTCGAGGCCGCGATCGGCGGCGACCAGGGCGGCGCCGCGGTTGTAGGCGAGATCGATGTCGTCGGGCCTGATCGCCAGCGCGTCGCCGAACGATGCCGCGGCGGCGGCGTAGTCGCCGGTGCGCACCAGCTGGCCCGCTAAGCCGACGTGGGCGTTGAGCCGATCGAGCTGCGTGGCCTCCGGCTCGGCCGCCCCGAGAGCGGCGCGGAACGCCGCGGCCGACTCGCTCGGCCGTCGCAAGGTGGCGAGCGTGACCGCACGGTTGTAGTGCCCGTCGAAGCGGTCCGGGAACAGGCGCGTCACCTCGTTGAAGGCGAACAGGGCCGCCTGGTAGTCACCGCGTGCGTACTCGACCAGCCCGAGCCCGTAGTGGGCGTCACCGAGCAGGTAGTCGAGCGCGACCGCCTCGAGGTAGGCGTCCTTCGCGGTCTCGAGGTCGCCGCCCTCATACGCGGCGTTGCCGAGACGCGTCCACGCCTCGGCGTCCTCGGGTCGTTCGCGCACGGCCGCCTGTAGCTCAGTCAGCTGCGGCTGAGCCGCGACGACGGCCGCGAGCCCGGCTGCGAGGGCGACCGCGAGCGCCAAGACGCTTCGCTTCACGATGTCCATCGTCATACCTGCCTCCGGATCGCAGCGCTCCCGGCCTCGTGACCGTGCGTGGCGACACCTCGTGCGAGCAATCTACCTGACCCCCCATGTGGGACCTGTGAAAAGCCGCACCGTTGGTCCGGGAAAGTATGAGCAGGAGGGGCCGACGCCCGCTAGGCACCCTGCAGCGAGAGCTGGCCGCAGGCACCACCTGCGTCGCGGCCGCGCGAGAAGCGCACCGAGCAGCGCACCCCTGCGCGCTCCAGGACCCGCGCGAAGGCGTCGATCGTGGCGCGCGACGAGCTGCGGAAGCCGGAGCCGCGCCAGGGGTTGAACGGGATCAAGTTGACGTGGACCACCAGGCCGTGCAGCAGCAGCGCCAAGTCTTCGGCCTGCACCAGCGCGTCGTTGACGCCCTCGAGCATCGTGTACTCGATGGTGACCCGGCGCCCCCCGGCGGCCTGCCACTCGTGCAGCGCCGCGATGATGTCGGCGACGCCGTGCGCGTGCGCCGTGGGGATGATGCGCCTGCGGGTCGCATCGTCAGGCGCGTGCAACGACACCGCCAGCACCAGCGGGAGCCGCTCCTGGGCGAGCCGCCTGATGCGGCTGGGGAGCCCGACGGTCGAGAGCGTGATGCGCCGTGGCGACAGCCCCAGGCCGGCCTGGTCCACCATGGTCCTGATCGCTCCGAGCGCCGCGTCGTAGTTGAGCAGCGCCTCGCCCATGCCCATCAACACCACGTTGCGCAGCTCGGTCGGCGCGAAGCCCTCGTGATGGGCGACGGACAGGAGCTGGCCGACGATCTCGCCGCGGCTCAGGTTACGACCGAAGCCGAGGGCGCCGGTGGCGCAGAAGGTGCAGCCGGCGGGGCAGCCCACCATCGAGGAGACGCACACGGTCTTGCGATCGCGGTAGGGCATGTAGACGGCCTCGGTCCGCTGGCCGTCGGGCAGCGTGAACAGGTAGCGGACGCTGCTGTCTTGGCTGGTGAAGCGCTCGCTGCGCTCGAACGGGTCGATCCGCCAGCGGTCGCCGAGCTCCGCCCTCCAGGCGGCCGGCAAGTCGGTCATCACCGCACTGTCGCGGGCCCCGCGCTGGTACAGCCAGTGCGCCAGCTGCCGGGCCCGATAGCTGCCCTGCCCCGGCGGGCTCGGGAGCTCAGCGGGCGGCAGGTCGAGGAGGCAGGAGCGTTCGGGCATGGCGCACTACGCTAGCGCACGCGCGCCGCTCAGGCGTCGTCCGCGGCGACCGGCGCCGCATCGACCACCAGCGGCAGCCGAGCTCGAGCGGGATCGAGCGCGCCGCGCAGGCGGTCGAACGCCTCGGCGTCGAGGCACGCGGCCGAGGCCCGCACCAAGCCGAGGTAGTACGAGGCTAGGAGCGCGACCGCCTCCGGTCCCGCCCGGTGGCGCTCGCCGCGCGTGAGGAGCTCGCTGGCGAACGCCGCCTCGGATTCGAGCGCTACGCAGCCGCCGGCCGCGACCACGTGCCGCAGCAGCGCCACGGTCTCGACCGGGTCGTGCCAGAGCCCGAAGCTGAGTTCGTCGGTCAGGCGCTCGACCTCCCGCAGAGCACCCCGGCCGGCCGAGCCCACGGCCAGCCCACGCGCCAGCGCCTGCCTGCGCAGGCGGCGCGCGGCGTAGCCGGGCAGGCTCAGCGGGGGCGCGCCGGGGCGGAGCCGGCCGCCGATCAGCGCGCGCAGGCGGTAGGCGAGCAGGTAATCCTGGTACTCGAGCAGGTGCTCCACGCCGGCGAGCCTATCCGCAGTGCCGGCCCAGCGCAGACGCTGCGCGCGACACGAGCACGCCTCGCGCCCGCTGCGCGGTAGCATGTGCAGCACGTCCGGGACACGCCCGCTCGGGCTGGCGTCGCACGACGCCGGCGCGGCCGTGGCGTCGAGTCGCGCCGACCGCGAGGTCGACCGGGGAGGTCGTTACGAACATGAGCACTCGTTCACCGAAGACCGTCGGCATGGTCCTCGCGGGCGGGAAGGGTTCGCGCCTGCATCCGCTCACCTGGCAGCGCACCAAGCCCGCGGTGCCGTTCGGCAGCAAGTACCGCATCATCGACTTCGCGCTCAACAACATGATCAACTCCGGCATCTTCGGGATCTTCGTCCTGACGCAGTTCAAGGCCCAATCGCTCACCGAGCACATCCAGCGCAACTGGCGCTTCGGCACCTTCCTGACCGACTACTTCATCACCCTGGCGCCCGCCCAGATGTACCTCTACGAGGAGCTCGGCGCCGAGTGGTACCGCGGTACCGCAGACGCCATCTACCAGAACATCCACCTGATCGAGGGCATCGGCCCGGACTTGGTGGCGATCTTCAGCGGCGATCACATCTACAAGATGGACATCACGCACATGATCCAGTACCACCAGGAGAACGGCGCGGACGTCACCATCGCGGCCTACCCGACGCCGCTGGCGGACGGTCGCCGCTTCGGCGTGCTGCAGGTGGATCGCGACTGGCGCATCACGGAGTTCCAGGAGAAGCCGCTGGAGCCCAACCCCATCCCGGGCCGTGATGACACCTGCCTGGCCTCGATGGGCAACTACGTGTTCAGCACCGACAAGCTGCTCGAGCTGCTGCGCAAGGACGCGCTGTTGCGCGAGTCGGAGCACGATTTCGGCAAGGACGTGCTGCCGATGGCGCTGGAGGAGGGCTACCAGCTCCACGCCTACGACTTCGCGCGCAACCCGATCCCCGGTCAGGAGGGACCCAACACCTACTGGCGCGACGTCGGTACGCTCGACTCGTACCACGAGGCCAACATGGACCTCGTGGCGCTCGAGCCCGATTTCGACCTCTACAACGAGGAGTGGCCGCTGCGCACCTCGACCGAGTACTCGCCCCCGGCGAAGTTCGTGCACGACCTCGGCGACCGGCGCGGCCAAGCGCTCAACTCGATCGTGGCGGGCGGCGTCATCATCTCTGGCGCCACCGTGCGCGACTCGGTCGTCTTCCGGCGGGCGCACGTGCACTCCTATGCCTACGTCGAGCGCTCGGTCCTGTGCGACTACGTCGAGATCGGCCGGCACTGCGTCATCCGCAACGCGATCATCGACAAGAACGTGTCGGTGCCGCCGGGCACCACCATCGGCGTCGATCCCGAACAGGATCGCGCGCGCGGCTTCACGGTGATGCCCAGCGGGGTCACGGCGGTGCCGAAGCGTTACCAGTTCGAGTGAGGCCGGCGCCGGCTGAGCCGTCCCGTCCGGCTGCTTACAGCCGCTTCACCGGCGCAGGTGCTACGCTGACGAAGCGATAGCGCTGCAGCCGGGTCTCATGTAGGCGACGAGCAGCGACTCGAGCGCCGCGTCGCCGACGGCCGCGCGCGGCGTACCTGGAGGCCGCGTGAGACGTTCATTCAATCCCTGGCTGATCGTGATGCTCATCATCCTGGGCATCTTCGTGTTCAACCAGTTCACCAGTCCGGGCGCACCGCGCGAGATCACCTTCACGACCTTCACCCAGCTGGTCGACGAGGGCCGCGTGGCGCGCGTCACGATCGACCGCAACAGCGGCGTGATCGAGGGCGAGCTGCACATGGAGTCGCAGGTCGTGATCGACGGCGAGCCGCAGACCGTGCGCACCTTCCGCGTCACCACCATCGTCAGCGACTCGCTGCTGCAGCGCCTCGAAGAGCGCGTGGGCGACGTCACCATCCGCAATCCGCCGCAGTGGCTCGGGCTGCTGATCTCGTTCCTGCCGTTCGTGCTGCTGATCGCAATCTTCTGGTTCTTCTTCATGCGGGCGCAAGGAGGCCCGAACCAGGTGATGCAGTTCGGTCAGTCGAAGGCCAAGACCTTCGGTCGCGAGAACAAGGTCGACACGACCTTCAGCGACGTAGCGGGCCATGCCGAGGCGAAGCTCGAGCTCAAGGAAGTCGTCGACTTCCTCAAGCACCCGCAGAAGTACCTGCGCATCGGCGCCGAGATCCCCAAGGGCGTGCTGCTCGTGGGCCCGCCCGGCACCGGCAAGACGCTGCTGGCGCGCGCCGTGTCCGGCGAGGCCGGCGTCCCGTTCCTCACCGTCTCCGCCTCTGAGTTCATGGAGATGTTCGTTGGGGTCGGTGCCAGCCGCGTACGCAACCTCTTCGAAGAGGCGCGCAAGGCGAGCCCGGCGATCATCTTCATCGATGAGCTCGACTCGATCGGCCGGCGCCGCGGCGCCGGCATCGGCGGCGGACACGACGAGCGCGAGCAGACCCTGAACCAGATCCTCTCGGAGATGGACGGCTTCGAGAAGGACACCTCGGTGATCATCATCGCCGCGACCAACCGTCCAGACATCCTCGACCCGGCGCTGCTGCGCCCGGGCCGCTTCGACCGGCAGGTCACCATCGGCCTGCCCACCATGCGCGAGCGCGAGGAGATCCTCAAGGTCCACGTTCGCAACAAGCCGATCGACGAGGAGGTCGACCTGCACCGGCTGGCGGAGTCGACTCCGATGTTCTCGGGCGCCGACCTCGAGAACCTCACCAACGAGGCCGCGCTGATCGCTGCTCGGTCCAACAAGCACGTGATCGCCTGGAACGACTTCAACGAGGCGCTCGACCGCATCACGCTGGGCCTGCGCCGCGGCAGCCTGGTCCCGACCGAGCAGGAGCGCAAGCTGCTGGCCTACCACGAGGCCGGCCACGCGGTGATGTACGCGGCGCAATCCGAGCTCGGCGAGATCCGCAAGGTCACCATCAGCCCACGCGGCGCCGCGGGCGGGTTCATGGCTCCGCTGTCGAAGGAGGAACTCTTCTTCAACGAGAGCCGCTTCCACGCGCAGCTGGTGGTCGCCTACGGCGGCCGGCTCGCGGAGAAGCGCATCACCGGCACCATCTCGTCAGGCGCCAGCAACGACCTCAAGCAGGCCACCGAGCTGGCGAAGCAGATGGTGCTCGACATGGGCATGGGCGGCGAGGAGTACGTCGCGTGGGGCTCGGACTCCGGCCCGGTGTTCCTGGGCGGTGAGATCAGCCGCCGCAAGGACTTCTCCGAGGAGACCGCGCGTCAGCTCGAGGAGCAGGTGACGCAGATCCTGAAAGTGGCCTACGATCGCACCGAGCAGCTGATCGAGGAGCACTGGCCGGCGGTCGAGGCCGTGGCCCGGGCCCTGCTGCGGGTCGAGACCGTCGACGGCAAGCTGGTCGCCGAAGCCTACCGGCGCGCCGAGGCGGGCGTGGAGTGCGAGGAGATCGTCGACTGGATCGTGGGCGCGGTCGAGGAGCAGGAGCGCCGCGTGCTGGAGGCCAACGAGCAGCAGAAGGCCAAGGCTGAGGAGCGCGCCCGCGAGGAGGCAGCGCGGTCCGCGCCCAAGCCTCCCCCCTCCCGCCCGGTGGCCGAGGGAAGCGGCAGCTAGCGAGGCGGCTCGACCTCGCCCCGCCCCCCCACTGGCGTGCCACTGCTCGACGGCAAGTACGAGATCCTCGCGGAGCATCCGCTCACCACGGGCGTGGTGCGCTTCGACGCCACTACCGCCAACGGCGAACCGGTGCGCGTGGTCTGGTACGAGCTCGCGCCCGAGGACGAGCCCGCGTTCGAGCGCTACCGCCGCGCGCTGCGGCGCCTCGCGCGGGAAGACGTAGCGGACGTGCTCGAAGTGGTGTCGCGTCCCGGCGCGCGCTACGTCGCGTGGCGCGACGATCGCGGCGAGCGCACCCCGCTGCCCGCCGACGCCGGCCTCGCGGCGCGCCTCGCCGAGGTCGGGCTGGCGTCCGGTCGGGCCCGCGTCCGCCTCGGCAGCGGCGGGCCTCGCATCGTCGATCTCCCCTTCGGCGCCGGGGTGGCACCCGAGCGCTCCCCGTCCGAGTCGGTCGCGCCGCGCGAGCCGCGCCGCAGAGTCCCGGTGCTGTCCGACACGGCCATGTCGTGGACGATCGCCGGCGGCTTGCTGCTGCTCGCCGTGGCGCTCTGGGCCGGCGGCTTCCTGCTGCGCAGCAACGATCGCCTGGTGAGCGTCCCCGAGCCGGGGAGCGCCAGCGTCGAGACCTTGGGGCGGCACCTGGCGCATCTCGGATTGCAGTTGGAGCCCGTGCCGTTGGCCTCCGACGAGCCGGCGGGCACGGTGCTCGCGCTCGATCCCGCACCCGGCACGGCGCTCCGACCCGGTCGCAGCGTGCGCGTCTCGTACGCCGTTCCGCCCGGGCGCCTAGCGCCCGCGACGGTGCCGGCGGTGCTCGGCCTCAGCGCCGCGGAGGCCGCAGACCGGCTGGAGGCCGCCGGCTTGGAGGTCGGCCACGTGGCGCGCGTGCACGAGGCGGCACCGGTCGGCGTCGTGCTCTCGCAGTCCGAGACCCCCGGCAGCACGATCGGCCTCGGCAGCGAGATCGACTTGGTGGTCAGCCTGGGTCCGGTTCCGGAGACCACCTTCCTACCGCAGCTCGTCGGTTTGAGCGAGGACGACGCACGGGTCCTGGCGAGCGTGGCCGGCCTGGGGCCCGATCGGGTGGTGGTGGAGCGGGTCGACGCGGTGGGGGCCGAGCCCGGCACCGTGCTCACCCAGTCGCTGGCGGCATACCGGCGCGTGCAGCTCGACGACGCCGTGCTGCGTCTGCTGGTCGCGAGCGAGGCCAGCACCCCGGCGAACGGCGAGGGCCTGCCCAACCTCGCTGGGCTCAGCGAGGCCGACGCGCGAGCGTTGGCGGCGGGCTTCGACGTCCGGGTCTCGTACCTCGAGACGTCGAGCCTCCCCGCTGGCGTGGTGCGGCAGTCGCTGCAGCCTGGAGCCGGCGCGGGCGACGGTCCGCTGGAGCTGACCGTCAACGTACGTCCCGTCGCCATCCCGGTGCCGAGCGTCGATGCGGTCGTGCGCCGCCCGCACCTTCGCGAGCTGCCGTACGTCTGGTACATCGAGCCCGGCATCCCGGAGCAGACCGCGCGCGTGACGGCGGTGACGCTGGCCGGCGAGAGGACCGTGGTCCGCACCCTCCGCGTCCAAGGCGGCGAGCGGCTGGAGGGCAGCTGGCGCACCACGCATCCGGGACCGGTGCGTTTCGAACTGACGTTGAACCACCAGCCCTACGGCGACGAGCTGCTGGTGCCGTAGCGATTCGAGGCCGTGAGCGCCGTGCTGCTGGCGCCGTAGGCGCGTCGCTTGCGTCGCCGAGAACGCTCCTCCCAGGCCGCGGCAGTATAGTGGTCAGCGGCGATGGCGGCGGCGCTCCATCGCCTCTTGCCGATAGCATCGTCGCGCTCGGGTCTTCGGCGCCCGAGCGCGCGCCCACCTGAAGGGACCGCGTGCGCCAGACCTTCCGAGACCTGTTCGGCTACATCGCCCGCTACCGTGTCGTCTACCTGCTCGGGATCGCGCTGCTGGTACTCGCTTCCCTGGTGGCCACCTTCGTGCCGATCGTGGTCGGCCGGGCGATCGACGCCTTCAGCGAAGGCACGATGACCATGGCCAGCGTCTGGTGGTTCGTGGGCGCCGTGATCGGCCTGGCCTGCGTCGGTGCCGGCACCATGATCGTCGTCCGCCGGACCATGCTGAACGCCTCCTGGGAGATCCAGTTCGACATCCGGCGCGACCTGTTCCGGCACTTCACCCGCCTCGACGGCCACTTCTTCGACAACCACCGGGTCGGCGACCTGATGGCGCGGCTCACCGCCGACCTGAACGCGGTCCGTATGCTCGTCGGCGTCGGGGTGTTCCAGGGCATCTTCACCACGCTGGTGCTCGGCTTCACGCTCTACCGCATGGCGACGCTCGACCTGGGCTTGACGCTGTTGACGCTGACGATCGTGCCGTTCATCACGCTGTCGTTCTTCGTGCTGCTGCGCGCCATCCACCGACGCTACGAGCGGGTCCAGGAGCAGTTCTCGAACGTCTCCGCCAGGGCCCAGGAGAACTTCGCGGGCATCCGCGTGGTGAAGGGCTTCGGCATCGAGGAGCGGGAGCTCGAGGCCTTCAAGGCGGCGAACGACGAGTTCATCCGCCGCAACCTGCACCTCAAGAAGGTCGACGGGCCGCTGTTCCCGCTCATGGAGCTGCTGTTCGGGCTGGCCATCTCGCTGCTGCTGCTCGTCGGCGGCCGGCAAGTGCTCGGCGTCGGCGGCGCCCTGACGATCGGCGAGTTCTCGGCGTTCGTGTTCCTGTTCGAGGGCATCCAGTGGCCGCTGATCGCGCTCGGCTGGATCGCCAACATGCTCCAGCGCGGCTCCACCTCGTGGGGCCGGCTGCGCAGCATCCTCGACGAGCAGCCCCGCATCCGCGACGACCAGGACACCGACCATAGCCTCACCTTCGTCCGCGGCGAGATCGAGTTCCGCGACGTGTCGCTCACGCTCGGTGGAGCGAAGGTGCTCGACCGCGTCTCGTTCCACGTGCCCGACGGCGAGTCGATCGGCATCACCGGCCGCACCGGCTCCGGCAAGACTCTGATCGTCAACCTGATCGGTCGGCTCATCGATCCCGACGAGGGCGAGATCCTCATCGACGGCGTCCCGATCCGCCGCTTCCCGGTGCGGGTACTGCGCCGCTACATCGGCCTGGTGCCGCAAGAGCCGTTCCTGTTCAGCGACACCATCGCGCAGAACATCGCCTACGGCGTGCCCGAGACCGAGGATCACGACGCGCTCAGCCGGCGGGTGGAGGCCGTGGCGGAGCTGGCGCAGCTCGCCGGCGACGTCGACGGCTTCCCGCTCGGCTACGACACACCGCTCGGCGAGCGCGGGGTGACCCTCTCCGGCGGTCAGCGCCAACGCACCGCCATCGCGCGGGCCATCATCCGCGACCCCAGCATCCTGATCTTCGACGACGCCCTGTCCGCGGTCGACACGCAGACCGAGGCCGCGATCCTGCGCGGGCTCCGCCGCGTGCAGGAGGGTCGCACCACCCTCGTGATCGCACACCGCCTGAGCGCGTTCGAGCACTGCGACCGCGTCTACGTCCTCGACGAGGGCAGCGTGAGCGAGTCCGGCAGCCATGACCAGCTCGTCGCCTTGGACGGCTGGTACGCGGACATGGCCAGGCGCCAGCAGCTCGAAGCCGCGCTGGAGGAAGCCTGATGGCGCGCGACCGGGACCGACCCCGCTTCGGAGGCGACGGCCGCCCGGCCGGCGCGCAGGCGGCAGCGGACGTGGGCGGCATGTACGATCCCGCGTACGACGTCGAGGCCGAGAAAGCGCGGCACGCGCGCGAGCGCGCCGGGAAGCGAGCTGCCTTGCGCGCCGAGGGCCGCTTCGACGAGGACGGCAATCCCATGCTCGCCGGCTTCGACGAGGGCCTCGCCCGCCGGCTGCTGCGCTACCTGGTCCCGTACCGCAAGACCCTGCTGCTGGCGGTGCTGCTGCTGGTGACCTACTCCGCGCTGGTGCCGGCCTTCCCCGCGCTCATCGCCGTCGCCGTCGACCGTTACATCGTCGCCGACACGGCTCCGTGGAGCGCCCTGGGCGTCGACGAGCGGCTCCGCGGCCTGCTCAACGTCGTGCTGATCTACCTCGCGCTGCGCGTGGTCAACTTCGCTCTCCGCTACGGCTACACCTACGCGGTGGCGTGGCTCGGCCAGCACGTGATCTACGACCTGCGCCGCGACACCTTCGGCAAGATCCAGCGGCTCCACGTGGGCTTCTTCGACCGCACGCCGGTCGGCCGCCTCATCACCCGCATCACCAGCGACGTCGAGGCCATCCAGACGGCGATGACCGACGGTGTGGTGGGGCTGATCGCGGACGTCGGCTTGATCATCGGCCTGGTGATCTACATGTTCGTCCTCGATTGGCGCCTGGCGCTGGTGGCGCTGGCGGTCATGCCGCTCTTGTTCGTCACGCTCAACTACCTGAGGCTCCGCATCCGCGACGCCTTCCGTGCCGTGCGCCTGCGCACCAGCCGCTCGAACGCCTACCTGGCCGAGAACCTCGACGGCATGAGGACCGTTCAGCTGTTCAACCGCGAGGACCGCAACGCCAAGCGCTTCGACGCGCTGAACCTCGACCTGCTCGACGGCTACCACGAGCAGGTGCGCTGGTTCAGCCTGTTCTGGCCCAGCGTGAGCCTCGCGGGCGCCCTCGCCACCTCGCTGCTGCTCCTGTTCGCCGCGTACACGATGGTGGGACCGGGCCTGGCCGCCGGCATCAGCGTCGGCGTCCTGATCGCCTTCATCCAGTACACGCAGATGTTCTTCCGGCCGCTGCAGGAGCTCTCCGAGCGCTTCAACGTGATGCAGCAGGCGATGGCCTCGGCCGAGCGGATCTTCTCGCTGATCGATACGCCCGAGCGCATCACCGACCGCCACGACCCGCTCGGCTTCGACGGACCGTTCCGGGGAGAGGTCCGCTTCGAGGACGTCCACTTCGCGTACGACGATGAGGACTGGGTGTTGCGCGGCGTGGACTTCACGATCGCCCCGGGCGAGTCGGTCGCCTTCGTGGGTCACACCGGCGCCGGCAAGACCACCATCATCAGCCTGGTCAGCCGCTTCTACGACGTACAGCGCGGGCGGGTGCTGATCGACGGCCAGGACGTGCGCGACTACGCCCAGGTGACGCTGCGCCGCCACGTCGGGATCGTGCTCCAGGACCCGTTCCTGTTCAGCGGCACCATCCGCAGCAACATCACGCTGGGCGACCTGTCGATCCCCGACGAGCAGGTGATCGAGGCCGCGACCTTCGTCAACGCCCACGCCTTCATCAGCCGGCTGCCGCTAGGCTTTGATACCCCGGTGCGCGAGCGTGGCGCCGGCTTCTCGACCGGCCAGAAACAGCTGATCGCCTTCGCGCGGGCGCTGGTGCAGAACCCAGACATCCTGTTGGTGCTCGACGAGGCCACCGCCAACGTCGACACCGAGACCGAGGAGCTGATCCAGGACGCCCTTCAGAAGCTGATGCAAGGCCGCACCAGCATCGTGATCGCGCACCGCCTGTCGACCATCCAGGACGTCGACCGCATCATGGTGATGCGCAAGGGCAAGCTGATCGAGCAGGGCAACCACTTCGAGCTGCTGAAGAACCCGCAAGGCTACTACCGCAAGCTGTACGAACTGCAGTACCACGAGACCGGACGCTAGCGCCGGGCGCTCGTGCTGAGCGCGAGTGAGCGCGAGTGAGCGCGAGCCCGCACGGGCGCGAGCGCCCGGTGTCGCCCGGGGCAGTGTGGACCCTACTAGCGGACGATGACGCGGTAGGCGAGCGCCTCTTCCTGACCCGGCTCGAGCTCGATGAAGAACGTCCAGCGGATCTCGTCGTACGACGTCGGATCGGCGATGGTGCGCATGTCGCCGTTGCCGATCAGCACCGGCGGCTCCGCAAACGTGCGGCCGCGATCGGCCGAGAACTCGGTGAGCAGGCGGTCGGAGCTCGGCGTGGCGGAGTTGGGCACGTACTCGGTGCCCTCGGGAATCGGCAGCCGGATCTGCACCAAGCCGGCGGGCAGCGTGGTCTCGGAGACGTTCTCGACGAAGATCCGGTACTCGACCATCTGCCCCGGTCGCGCCTCGGTGCTCTCGGTGTAGCGCTCCTCGCGGGTACCGTCGTCACGGGTGATGAAGCTGACCACGTAGATCTCGAGCCGGTAGGCGAGCGGATCGGCTTGCGCATCGGTCGCCGGGCGCTGGTCAGGCCGATCGGTCACCGAGTCGTCCTGCGCGAAGGCGGCGCCGGAGAGCACGGCCGCGACCAGGAGCGCAACGATCATGCCCCACGCCCAGTTGAACCGGACGCCTCGTGTCGTGTGTTCCATGAACGCTAGGGTAGCGCACCCGCATGGGGCTGCACTGAGACGACCACCATCAAAGCGTCACGATACGGTTCCGCCGCTGGCCAACCGAGGACCGAGGCGCGCTCGAAGGCATCGAGGGCGGCCACCGGATCCGAATGCCCTGCCGCACCCTCGAGGCGGGACCGGGCCAGCGTGAAGGCCGCCTCCGCATGGCCGCCGTCGGTGGCGGCCGACCACCAGCGCTCCGCCGAGGCCGGTTCGTGCGGTACTCCGAGGCCCCGCGCGTAGAGGTTCGCGAGGCGCCACTGAGCCTCGGGGTGCCCGGCGTCGGCTGCGAGCCGGTACCACGACGCCGCCGCGCGTGCGCTCCAGGGGCGGCCGAGTCCCGCCTCGCTCAAGTACCCGAGCATGAACTGCGCGTTGGTGTCGCCCGCGCTCGCGAGCTGGGACCACACGCGCTGCGCGGCCGCGAAGTCCGCGTCTCGGAAGCGGTGCAGTCCGGCGTCGAACGCCGGCCCGGCGCGGCCCGCCGCCCACACCTGAGTGATGATCAACAGCACCACGGCCACCGCGAGGATCGCCAGCATCAGCAGCCGCCTGCGGTTGAGGCTCCAGCCGGAGCGAGCGGGCGCCTCGGCCTGCCCAGGCTCCGGTTCGCGCCGCGGCAGCCGAGCCTCGGGCGGCCGCGCCGGCCCTCGCTCCTCACCGCCCAAGCCGCGCCAAGCCGTCGGCACCGTCGGCGCAGGCGGCTCCTCCGCAGCGTCGGGCGCACCGTCGCCCCGATCGCTCTCAGGGGGACTGCCGGGAGCCGCAGCAGGCGGCCGCGGGACCCGGGACTCGCGACCGAGCCCTGGCGCCCGGCGCTCTCCTACTCCCGGCGGCGGGCCGGGTCCGGTCGAACGGGGTGGGAACACGACCCTCTTACGGTCGGCCACCTTCGGCTCCGTATCGGTCGAGACCGCGGCGGACGGGTCCTCGCTCGAGTCTGCGGCGCCCTGGTCCGCACCGACCTCATCGCGCGCCTCGTCGCCGTC
>SKMG01000442.1 GCA_007121175.1 Trueperaceae bacterium
CGGGCGCCATCGTCGCGCTGGTGCTCCTCCAGGGGGCCTACCTGGTGCTGCAGAGCGGGCGCTTCCACGTGGTGCTGCGTCAGGTCGCGCCGCAACGCGTGCCGTTCTGGCCGTGGCTGCAGCTCTTCGTGCTCGGCCGCTTCCTGAACCTGTTCGTGCCACAAGGCGGCAACGTCTACCGCGGTGTGGTGCTCAAGCGCCGCTTCGCGGTGCCGTACACGCGCTTCGTGACGGCCTTCGTGAACGCCCCGTGGATCGCGATGGTGCTCAACTTCGCCCTCGGGGCGCTGCTCGTGACGCTGCTCACGCCGCGCACCACCGTCGCAGGCTGGCCACTGGGGTTGCTGCTCGGCCTCGCCGCGCTCATAGCGGCCGCCGCGCCGCTACTCGGCTCGCTCGTGCTGCCGCGCCTCCCGCGCGGCTGGCGCTGGTCGGCTTGGGCGCATGCCCGCGTGCGTGAGGTGCTCGGGGTCACGCTAGAGAGTCTGGGCGACGCCCGTTACCTGTGGCGGGTGAGCGCGTGGACCGTAGCGGCCTTCGGGCAGGCGGTGCTGATGCTGTGGGTGTGCTTCGCCGCCTTGGGGACCCAGGTCGGTCTGGCGGAGGCGGTGGCGTTCTACGTGCTGCTGCAACTCGCGACCTACCTGACCGTCACGCCCGGGAACCTCGGTGTGCAGGAGCTCGCCTTCGGGTTCCTGGCCGTCGGCCTGGGCAGCGGAGCGGTCGATGGGGTGCTGGTCTCGGCGCTGCTGCGTGTGACCGGCGTGATCGCGCTGGTTGCCTTCGCGCTGCCGCTCGGCGGCATGCAGGCGCTGCGCGCGAGCCGTAGCCCGGACGCCGCCCGCCCGAACGAGGTACGGCCGTCGCGGCCGCTCTAGCATTGCTCTAGCATGAGGGCGGCCAGCGCTTCGCCCCAATCGCCGCCGTCGGCTGGGACGGCGATGCCCCCGGCTGCGGCACGAGGCGGGCTCGGTCGCTCGGCCGGCCCGACCATGGGAGGTGGCACGGATGATCCGGATCCTCGCTTCGATCGTCGTCCTCCACGGCCTGCTCTTCGGCGCCGTGGCGACCGCGCAGGCGCTCGCCGAGCGCCCGCCGCAGGCGCGCCTGATCGAGCGCTTCGTCGCCGCGCTCTCCGCGGGCGACGTCCCGGGAGCGCTCTCGACGCTGACCTCGGACGTGGTGCTCGAGGAGCACGGGCTCACGCGCCGCCTCGCGAGCGGCACGCGCGCGGTGCAGGATCGCCTGTGGGCGCTCGTGCTCGACGGCGCGGTGACGGAGATCGAGCAGCTGCACGTCCTCGAGGGTGGCCGGATCGTCATCACCGTGGAGCGGGTGTGGAGCGATGACACGCCCGAGGGGCTCGCGCCGGTGCGCCTGACCGGGATCTACGTGATCGAGGGGGAGCTGCTCGCGTCGATCGGTTGGTGGCTCGACCCAGCGGACCGCGACGCGCTCATGGCGCCGGCGCTGGTCGGCACCTGGCGCGGCGGCGACCGCGGCCTGGTGGTGCGGTTCGACGCCGACGGCACCTTCCGGTCCGGCTTCAGCGAGGCGCAGGTGGCGGAGGCGCCGCGCGACGGCGGCCGCTTTGAACTCCAACGATCGCTGCTCACGTGGTCGAGCGACGACACCACCGTGATGTGCACGCCCGCGGACGAGGGCACACATCACGTGCGCTTCCTCGACGCCGACACCATCGAGTGGCAGATGATCGGCGAGGCCTGCCTCGAGCGCTACATGGGCACGCGGGCCCGGCTGGTGCGGTTGGCCGAGAGGGAGTAGAGAGCGACCGCCCGTCGCGGTGTAGCGTGTATCGATGGTCGAGTCTGCCCCCTTCACCGGCGTCCACCCGATCGTGCCTACCCCCTTCAGGGACGACGGCTCGCTCGACGGGGCGAGTCTCGAGCGACTGGTCGACCACCAGATCTCCGCCGGAGTCCAAGGGGTCGCGATCCTCGGCTTCATGGGCGAGGCCCACAAGCTGCGCGGGGCCGAGCGGCGCAGCGTGATCGAGACCGCGGTGGCTCGGGCAGCAAAGCGCCTCGTCGTGTGGGTGGGCGTGCGCGCCTTCGGCACCGCCGGTGCGATCGAACAGGTCCAAGAGGCCGAGGCGCTCGGCGCGGACGC
The DNA here is from genome assembly GCA_007121175.1 of Trueperaceae bacterium. GTDB lineage: Bacteria > Deinococcota > Deinococci > Deinococcales > Trueperaceae > CSSed10-48. The sequence goes on from SKMG01000442.1 coordinate 2,131, forward strand.
TGCGTTCGTGGCTCCCATCGCCCCCGGCACGCCCGCGGTGCTCGACCGTCACTACCGAGAGGTGGCCGCTTCGACGGCGCTGCCGCTGGCGATCCACGACTATCCGGCTGAGTTCGGCGTGACCATCCCCGCCGACCTCATCGCTCGCCTCGCCAACGATGGCGTGATCCCCTACCTCAAGGCCGAGGACCCACCGGTGTTGGTGAAGCAGCGCCGGATATTGGAGCAGGCACCGGGCCGCATCGGCATCTTCGGCGGCTTGGGCGGCATGTGGGTGCTCGAGGAGCTCGCCAACGGCGCCGCCGGCGTGATGACCGGACTCGCTTTCCCTGAGGTGCTCGTCGAGATCGTGCAGCGGCATGCGCGCGGCGACGTGGCAGGCGCGACGGAGGTTTTCGACCGGGTGCTCCCGCTGATCCGCTACGAGTTCCAGCCGGGCATCGGCGTGGCGTTGCGCAAGCACGTCTACCAGCGCCGCGGCGTCTTCGCCAGCACCACCGTGCGAGCGCCGAGCCCTCCGGTCGACGCGGCCACCATCGCGGAGTTCGAGGCCGTCGCGCGCCGCGTGGGGCTCGACGTTGCGACGCCCGGCTGGGTGCGTCATAGACCCTGAACGTCGGCGACCACCGGACGCCGATATCTGGAGGTGATCACGGGTGACTTTCGACGACGGTTCGGCCGCGGCGGCGCGAGGCGTACATGGCGACAGCCAGGGCCACACCTTCGAACGCGACGGTTGCCGCATCCACTGGTGGGCGGCGGGCGAGAGCGACGCGCCGACGGTCGTGCTCACCCATGGCGTGACGATCGATCACGGCACGTTCGCGACGCAGGTCCCGCTCCTGGTAGCAGGCGGGTACCGCGTGATCACCTGGGACCTCCGTGCTCATGGTCGCAGCCGGCCGAATGCAGGGCGCTTCGCGATCGCGACCGCGGCCGACGACCTCGACGCCCTGGTCTACGAGGTCGGCGCCGAGCAGGCCGTGCTCCTGGGACAGTCGTTCGGGGGGTTGATCGTCCAGGACCTCCACCGTCGTCATCCACGTCGAGTCGCGGGCCTGGTGCTCGCCGGCTCGCTGCCGCTCGGCGCTCGGCCGATGTGGCCGCTCATCGCCCTGTACGGCCGGCTCGCGCCGCCGCTCCAGCGCCTGTGGCCGGAGGATCATCTACGCTCGATGGTGCCGCGTTTCATGTCGAAGCGAACCGACGTGCGGGAGTACGTGTCTCACGCCAACCGCCCGCTCGAGCACCACGACTTTGCCGCGGCCACCGAGGCGGCTGTCGAGGGGCTGGTCGGCTATGAGCGCCTCGACCGTATGGACGTGCCGACGCTGTGCGTGCACGGCGACTCAGACCTCCCGTTCGCGACGCGGCTGGTGAGGCAGTGGGCGCAGCGCTTACCGCTCGTCGAGGTGGAGGTGATCCGGGACGCAGGGCATCTCGTCAACCAGGAGCGTCCGGAGGCTTTCAGCGATCGCGTCCTCGCATTCGTGGGCGGTCTGACGTGGGCGCAAGGACGCACAGCGACGCCGCCGGACCGTGCTTCGGTGGCGTGAGAGCGGTGCCTCGAGACGCGCACAGGGTGTCGCATGAAGGCGAAACGTCTGCCTCGGCCGTGACGCGTGCGCCGCCAGCCTGTGCCGCGCCGCGCGGCGGCGTCGACGGGGGACGGCGGCGAGGGGGTCGGCTACGTGATCCGGAGCAACGTGAGAGGGCGACGCGGCGCGGTGGGCTCGGAACCTACCCAGCCGCCGCACACCGCCGGTGGCAGCGGACGCTTCGAGGACGTACTGGCCACGTCGGCGTTCGCGATCACCCTGCCGAGTCTCGCCACCATCGTCCCCGACCTGAGTGTCGGGATGCTCGCGACGCTCGGCCTCCTGGACGCGCAGGCGTGGGCCCGGACGAGCGTGGAGCCCGGCATCTGGCGAACGGTCATCTGGAGCTATCTGGCCCTGTACCTCGTTGGCCTGCTCGTGCTCTTCCCGCTGGCGGCGGCGGCTGCGCAGAGCCTGCGGGGATGGCGCGTCGTC
>SKMG01000072.1 GCA_007121175.1 Trueperaceae bacterium
AACAGGAGTGCGACCACGAAACCCACGATCAGGAATGGCAGCCAGGCGACGCCCAGGATCAGTGGGCCCGCCGGACCGACCCAGGCTCCGCCCGCCCAGATCGCGAAGAGCAGGATCACGAAGAGCCACACGAAGGGGGCGGCGCCGCCTGAGTCCGAGCGCCACACGGTGCCGAAGATCACCACCAGCAGGAAGGTGAACAACAGGGCGATCGCAATGACCACGAGGAGTTCGGCGAAGAACATCTTCAACCACCTTTCTCTCTAGGAGGCGAGGAACGTAGCCGGCCGAGCGCCCATCATCGGTCGGCATCGTGTGCGTTCGCATCTTCATCTTCATCGCGTTGCGCGCGGCGATCCTCAGCACGCTCGCCACGGCCCCGGTCGTCATCGCGCTCGCCGTCGCTCTGCTCGCCACCGAGGTGCGCGCGCCGACGACGGATGAACACCTTGTCGATCTCGGCCGCCACGATGATGGTCGCCCCGACTGCGATGACCATCAGCCAGTGCCCCCACTCGAGCGGCACGGTCTCGAAGATCGCCTGCATGAACGGGAGGTGCAGCGCGCCGAGGTGCGCCAACAGCGCCAGGACCATGGCTATGAACAGGAAGCGGTTGTTGCGCAGCGGGATCTTGAGGAACGACTGGTAGAGCGAGCGAGCGTTGAGGACGTGGAAGAACTGGAACATCACCATCTGCGTCATCGCGACGCTGCGTGCGAGCTCGAGTGAGGCGTCCTGCTGCAACATCCACCAGAAGACCCCCATGGTGCCTACGGCGATGAGCAGCCCGACCCACGCCAAGCGCCACAGCACGAAGGCGTTCAAGACGCCCTCCTCGGGATCGCGCGGCGGCTCGTCGAGCAAACCCGGCTCACCGCCCTCGAAGGCCAGCGCCACGTCTTGGAGGCCGTTGGTCACCAGGTTGATCCACAGCACCTGCGCCGCGAAGTACGGCAGCGGCCACGGCCCGAACAGCGACGACAGGATGGTGAGCACCAGCCCGATGCCGGTCGACAGCAGGAAGTAGGTGACCTTGCGCACGTTGGCGAACACCACCCGCCCCTCTTCGACGGCGTTGGTGATGCTCGCGAAGTTGTCGTCTGCCAGCACCATCTGCGACGCCTCGCGGGCGGCATCGGTGCCGATCTTGCCCATCGCGATGCCGATGTGGGCCGCCCGCAGGGCCGGGGCGTCGTTGACACCGTCACCGGTCACCCCCACCACGTGGCCTTGTTCTTTGAGCGCCTCGACCAGCTTCAGCTTGTGCTGCGGCGACACTCGGGCGTAGACGTCGACTTCGCGCACCAGCTCATCGATCTCTTCGTCCGAGAGGGTCTCGAGGTTGCGTCCCTCCTCGACCCGGGCGTCCTCGCCGAAACCGAGCTGCGTGGCGATCGCCCGCGCGGTACGAGCGTGATCGCCCGTCAGCATCAGCACCCGGATACCGGCCTTCTTGGCCTTGGCTACCGCATCGACGGCCTCCGGCCGGACCGGGTCCTCGAGGCCCTGTAGCCCAGCAAAGACCAGGTCGGAACCAGGGTCGTCGCCGTCGAACGATTCGGCGTCGGTGTCGCCGTAGGCCATGCCGAGCACCCGGAAGCCCTCGTCGGCGAGCGCGTCCGAGGCCTCTCGAATGGCGTCGGTGTCGAGCTCACCTTCCTCGCCGTCGGCACCGAGCCCACGCGAGCAGTGCTCCAGGACGGCCTCGGGCGAGCCTTTGAGGAAGACTCGGCGGCCGGCGGGCGTCTCGTTGATCGTCGCCATGAACTGCCGGTCGGACTCGAACGGGATGATGTCGACCTGACGGTGCGACTCGCGGATCTCGTCGAGCTCGAGCCCGGCCCTGACGGCTGACTCGAGGAGCGCCGTCTCGGTCGGATCGCCGCCACCGCCATCCTCGTCGTCCGGCAGCGACTCCGACTCGTTCGCGAGCAGCCCAGCCAGCAGCGCCATCGCCAGGGGATCGGTCCGTCCCTCGGCGACGTCCTCGGCGACATGTTCGAGGTCGCTGGCGGTCTCGTCGTCCTCGCCGGCTCGCTCGGACTCCGTACCGACCTCGTCACCTTCAGCCGCCTCATCGACCTCGTCGCGCTGACGCTCGTCGCGCTGACGCTCGTCGCGCTGACGCTCGTCGCCATCACCGGCTTCGTCGTCGCGGCGCCCGAACCGGTGCCGCTCGCCGCCGGCCCAGGCCACACTCACCGTCATGCGGTTGACGGTGAGTGTGCCGGTCTTGTCCGAAGCGACCACCGTCGTCGAGCCCAGCGTCTCCACTGCCGGCAACGAGCGCATGATGGCGTTACGCTTCGCCATGCGCTGCACGCCCACTGCCAACGTCACCGTCAGGACGATCGGCAGGGCCTCGGGGATCGCGCCCACGGTCAGCGCGACCGCCGTGCGCACGATCTCCTCGAGCGGCATCCCCAGCAGGGCCCCGCCGACTACCACGATCACGGCGAGTACGGCGATCGCGATGCCGATGAGCTTGGCGAGCTGCTCCATCTTCTCCTGGACCGGCGTCTTGACCTCGCCGACGGAGTGCGCCGCCTCCGCGATCTGACCGAGCTCGCTGGCGTCGCCGGTACGCACCACGACGCCGCGCCCGCGACCCCGCACCACGGTGGTACCGGAGAACGCCATGCCGACTTGGTCGCCGGGCACGGCGTGCTCGTCCTCGACCGCTCCCTCCTCCTTGGCGACCGGTTGTGACTCGCCGGTGAGGGCGGATTCGTCGAGGCGCAGATCACGCGCACGCGCCAGCCGCACGTCGGCCGGGACGCTGCCACCGGCCTTGAGGATCACGATGTCGCCAGGGACGACGCCATCGCCGTCGATCTCTTCCTCCTCGCCATCGCGCACGACGACCGCCTTGGGCGCCGTCATCTCCTGCAGAGACTCGATCGCCCGGCGTGCGCGCCACTCCTGGCTGAAGCCGATCGCCGCGTTGAGCAGCACCACGACCAGGATCACGATGGCATCGACGTGCTCCTGGAAGGCGAACGACACCGCGGCGGCGATGAGCAGGATGTAGATCAACGGGTCGAGGAACTGGCCCAGCAGCACCCGCCACCAGGGCTCGGCTTCGCGCCGCTCGATGGTGTTCGGCCCGTAGCGCTCGAGGCGCTGCTCGGCCTCCTGCTGCGTGAGGCCGCGCTCGAGGTCCGTGTCCAACTCGCTCAGGGCGTCCTCGGCACTGCGCGTGTGCCACGGGACGTCCCGCAACTCCTCCCGGCTCGACGTCTCATGTTCGGCCATGACGCAGATCACCTCGCTCCGGAGCGACCCGCCACTGCTCCCGGGCGGTCCGACCCCATGAGAGAATGGTATGGGTAGGGCAGCTACTCCTTCGTAATCGGCGTTCACATGAGGGCCTGCCAGCGGGGCCCCGATGCTGACTCAGACGCTGGGCAGGCGTACCCACCGGCATTGGACCGATCGTCAGAACGCCTTCATGCAGCAGGCATCCAGCCAAGGCGCGCGCGGTTGGGATGAAGCTGGCCGTCCGCCGCTCATGGCGGCTGGCAAAACCGCACCCTGCGCCCGGGCAGCAGCTGCCCGACGCGGGGCAGGTCGCGCGGGTCGACCAGCGCCGGCTTCGCATAGCCGCCGAGCGTGCCGCGGTCGTTCAGCAGCACGATGGGCTCGCCATCCGGGGTGACCTGAACGGCGCCGAGCGCCGTGGCCTCGGAGAGTACCTCGCCGCCGAGGACCGCGGCACCGGTCAAGCGCACGCCCATGCGATCGGCGCCGCGCACCACGAACGGCCGCTCGCAGAGCGCGCTCAGGGCGTCGTCGGTCGCCTGCGGGCCGGGCTCGATCCGGATCGGGACGGGATCAGGTCCGGCCGACACGACCATCGCGCTCGCCACCGTCCCGGGCCGCGCGGCGTCGACGGCCCTCATCGATCCCAGGACGTCCCCGACCGCCAACGCACGGCCGAGGCCGGCCCGCAGGTCGACCGAGGCGCTCGACCCGAAGCGGGCGCTCTCGATGCCGCCCGGCACTGCGAGGTAGGCGCGTGATCCGTGGGGCAAGGGCCTGAAGGTGATCACGTCGCCCCGCTCGAACTCGATCAGCGCGATGCAGTCCAGGGCCCGGCCGTTGCGCAGCGGCTGCAGGCCCCAGCCAGCGAAGCCGGCGACGCCCGCGGC
>SKMG01000360.1 GCA_007121175.1 Trueperaceae bacterium
ACCCGGCCGGCTCTCGGGCGTGTAGCCCGACAGCGTGGTTGCGACCAGATCGACTCCGCAGCGATCGGCGTAGAGGCCCTCGGCGAGCGTCGAGATGTCGGCCATGGCGACCACGCCGCGCTCGGCGCAGCGCTGCACGAGCTCCTCGAGCGAGGAGCCGTCCGGGCGGGCGACGTCGCGGCCGTCGAGCGCCACGATGTCGGCCCCGGCGTCGATCGCGGCGTCGACCACGTCCGCGGTGGCGGTGATGTAGCAGTCGAAGCCCGGCTGCTGCCGCTTGATGATGCCGATGATCGGCACCGAGACCGCGATTCGTACCGCCTCGATCCGCTCTTCTCCCTCGATGCGCAGCGCGCAGGCGCCTTCCTCGACCATCGCGCGGGCGAGGTCCGCGACGTAGTCGGGCCGGTTGAGCGGCGACTTCGGCTGACACGAGACGATCAGGCCGTGGCGGATTGAGGCGAGCAGTTCGGTCGTGCGGGTCGTGTTCACCCTTTCACCCCTTGCAGCGCGATGGCTTCGATGAACTGCCGTTGCAGGACGAAGAACACGATCAGGACGGGCAGCATGGCCAGGAACGACACCGCCATCAGCTGCGGGTAGTTGGTGCTGTACGCGCTCTCGAATGACGCCAGGCCGATCGGCAAGGTGCGATAGGCGTCCTGGGTGGCGACCAGCAGCGGATAGAGGAAGCTGTTCCAGTTCCACATGAAGCAGAAGATGGCGATCGATGAGATGGCAGTGCGCATCAGAGGCAGTATCACGCTCAGGACGATGCGGGGTTCGCTGGCGCCATCGATGCGGGCCGCCTCGATCAGGTCGTTCGGCAAGGTCATGATGTTCTGCCGCATGAAGAAGATGGCGAAGGCGTTGCCGCCCGCCGGGATGATCAGGCCAGCGTAGGTGTTGAGCCAGCCGAGGTCGCGCACCAGGATGAACAGCGGCACGATGAAGGCCTCGAGTGGGATGAAGAAGGTCGCGAGGATGAAGCCGAAGAGGATGTTGCGACCGGGGTATGAGAACTTCGCGAAGCTGTAGCCTGCCAACACCGAGGTGACGAGGTTGAGGAAGGTGACCGACACCGCGACGATGGTGCTGTTGATGAACCAGCGCACGAACGGTCGTTGCTGCAGCGGTTCGACGTAGTTCTCGATGCGGAGCTCGCGCGGTATCCAGCGCATCGGCACCTCGAACACCTCGACCGGCAGCTTGAACGAGGTGGAGAGCATGTAGATGAGCGGCAGCAGCACCAGCGCCGATTGCAGCAGCAGGGCGACGAGCAGCAGCGGGTGCTCGCGCAGGCGCCGCACGAACGGGCGCTGCGGGCGCGGACTGGCCCCGGGCATCTGTGGCCGGATCACGAGCGGTCCCGCCCGTACACCAGGTTCTGCGTCAGGGTGAGGATGAGCACGATCGCGAACAGCAGCACCGACATGGCAGCCGCCCTGCCCATGCGCCCGAAGGCGAAGGCGGTCTCGTAGATGCTCACCGCGATCACCTTGGTCGCGCCGCTCGGTCCGCCGCCGGTCATCACGAACTGCGGGATGAAGACCTTCACGCCCTCGATCACCGCGATGATGGTGGCGAAGAACAGGATCGGCCGCAGCAGCGGCAGGGTGATGAAGCGAAACGCCTGCAGCGTGCCGGCGCCGTCGATGCGGGCGGCCTCGTAGAAGATGCGCGGGATCGTCTGCAGTCCCGCCAGGAAGATGACGGTGTAGAAGCCGAGCTCCTTCCAGATGCTGGGGATGATCACCGCCCACGGCGCCGCGCTGGTGCTCTGCAGCCAGGGGATGCGCTCGAAGCCGAGCTGGACCAATGCCTGGTTGATCAGGCCCTGATGGTGGAAGAGGATCTTCCAGACGATCGCGACGATCGCCCAGGAGATGACCACCGGGATGAAGTTGATCACGCGAAAGACGTTCCGGAAAGGCACGCCGGTGTTCAGCGCCAATGCCATCACCAGCGCCAGCGCCAGCACGGGCACATAGGTCCCGAGCGCATAGAAGCCGGTGTTGCGCAGCGTCTGGGCGAAGCCCGGGTCGGTGAGGATGAAGCGGAAGTTGGCGGCGCCGACGTACTCGGGCGTTCCCACCAGGCTGTAACGGTGGACACTCAGATAGAACGTGCGCAGGATCGGATAGACGGCGAAGACGCCGAACAGGACGACGGCCGGCAGGGCGAACGCGAAGCCCCAGGCGTTCTGGCGGGCACGGACGGAGATGCGGAGTCTAGGCACGTTCGGTGTCTCCGGGCGGCGCGAGCACGGCGCGGCCGGGCGCTGAGCCCGTGCCGCGCCGCGTTCGCTCGGTCTCTATTGCAGCACGCGGTCGAGGCTGACCTTCAGGGTCTCGAGCGTCTGCTCGATGTCGGCATTGGCCAAGAAGATCGACTCGAGCGCTGCCCGCACCGCCTCGTTGGTCTCGTTGGCGTGTGGGTAGACCTCGGTGAACTGGCCGGCCTCCAGGGTGGTGAGCCACTGGTCCGCGTACGGGAAGTCTTCGGCCTCCGCGAGCTCGTCCATGTCGGCGGTGGCCTGCAGGAAGTTGACGTCGATCAGCCAGCGGCCGGGGTGGCTGGCGAGGAAGTCGATGAACCTCCAGGCTTCGGGTTGGACGTTGCTGTTGGCGTTGACGGCCCAGTAGTAGCCGCTCACGCGGTTGATCGGGTTCTCCGGGTCGACCTGTGGGACCGGCACGAGCTTGGTGTTCGCCCAGCGCTCGGGGTCACCCTCGCGCACGAGCTCCATGCCCCAGGGTTGGACGAAGGTCATCGAGACGGTGCCGCTGATGTAGTCCTGCAGCGGCACCGTCGACTCGCCGGCCGTGAGGCGGGGGTCGGCCGCGCCGTATTCGTAGATCATGTCGGCCCAGATGCGAATCGCCTCGGCGCACTCGGGCGAGTTGATGATGCTCTCGGTGCCCTCTTCGTTGTAGAACCGGCACCCGGTCTGTGAGGCGAACACCTGCAGCTGGTTGGCGTACCAACCCGCGTGGAGATAGACGAGGTCGAAGCCGCGGTGCGTCTGGTTGCCCGCCTCGTCGAAGCGGCTGAGGTTGCCGGCGACCTCGCCGAGCTCGTCCCATGTCGCCGGGGCCCAGTCCTCGGGGTAACCGGCGGCGACCAGGTCGGGCACGTAGATCATCAGCATGTCGGTGTTGAACTCGCTGGGCCGCCCGTAGACCACCCCATCGACGGTCGCGCCGTCGAGGCCGGCCGGGACGTACTCCGAGCGCAGCTGCTCGAGCGACTCGTAGCCGCTCGCCTCGAGGTCGATCGGCACGACCAGGCCGCGGGGGATGTAGTCCGAGGTGAGCTGCACGTTGCCCATGTTGATCACGTCAGGCCCCGTGCCGGTGCTGAGGGCCACGATCATCTGCTCGAAGAAGAGGTTGTTGGGGATGACCTGGTACTCGACCCGGATGTCGGGATTCGCTGCCATGAACTCGGCCACGAGCGCCTCGTTCAGGTCGACCATCGGCGGGTGGGTGTGCGACCAGAAGGTGATGGTGGTTTGTGCGAGAGCGGTGGTCGCGAGCGCAAGGGTGAGCGCGGCGACGAGGTGCAGTGCGGTGCGCATGCGTCTGTCTCCTAGGTCTATCACTTGGTACGTCACGAGCCGGGATGCGGACGTGCCGGTCGCGGACATGCAGGTGGCCGCGCCGGACGACGGTCTCGACGATCGCTCAGGCCATCACCGTCCCTTCTTCGGAAGAGCGTGCGCCAACTGTACCAGCCGCGCCTCGGCCCTCCGGCCCCGAACCGGTGGAGAGCCGGACACGTTGGCCGCCGTTGCCGCCGGGCGCCGGCGCCGGCCGCCGGCGCCGCTGGCTCAGGCAGCCTGCCGCCACGTGGGAGCCGAGTACGATGGCGGGAAGCCGTGGCCATCATCGACGCTCACGACCATGTCATCGGCGATCACCCCGACACCCTGGCGCTGCTCGCACGCTATGAGCTGCGGCTGCTCAACGTGTGCTTCGCCGAATCGAGCGGCTGGCGTGCCGAGATGGCCGAGCCGTACCGGCGGCTGGCGCATCGCCATCCCGAGCGATACGCCTGGTGCACCAGCTTCGACCCGCCAACGTTCGTGCCCGCCGGCGAAGCCGGCGCTGTCGGCGAAGCCGGCGCTGTCGGCGAAGCCGGCGCTGTCG
>SKMG01000154.1 GCA_007121175.1 Trueperaceae bacterium
CAGCTCGGCCACCAGCGCCGCGGCGTCGTCGATGCCGCGCCCATCAGCGGCCACCGAGGGGATCGCGACCAGGCGGCGGAGCCGATCGAGCGCCTGGTCGCGGATGCGCTCAGGGAGCAAGTCGGTCGTCTGGGTCATGCTTGCACGGCAGACACGCGCGGTCGCTCAGTTCCTGGGCGAGGCCGAGAACATCCAGATGAACTCGTCTGTGCGGGGCGTCCAATCGATGCGCTCGCTGACACCGTAGGCATCGAGTTGCTTGTAGAGCGGCACCACGTAGGCCTCCTCATGGATCAGCTGCGTGGCAGCCTCGTAGGCGGCCAGCCGCGCCTCACGGTCGACCGTGGTGCGACCGGCGTCGAGCAGCGCGTCGAGCGTCTCGTCGCTCACGTACGAGAGCAGTTCGTCGGTACGCAGCAGCGGCACCAGGATGAAGTCGGCGTCGAGCGGAGCGTTGCCCCAGCCGATCAGGAACAGGTCCGGGGCGTTGCCCGTGAAGAGCGCGCCCACGTAGGCGCCGTACTCGCTGACCATCAGGTCGACGTCGAAGCCCACTGCCTCGAGCTGAGCGGCGACGGCCTGTGCGACCTGCACGTCGTTCACGTAGCGGCCGCTCGGCGTGCCCAGCTGCACGCTGGCGCCGACGTGGCCGGACTCCTCGAGCAGCGCCCGTGCGGCTTCGGGATCGAACGGGTACGGCTCGAGGCCCGGGTTGAAGCCGAAGTCGACCTCGGTCAGCAGCGCCACGGTCGGCACCGCCAGGCCGTCGAAGATGCCCTCGATGATGCCTTCGAGGTCGACGGCGTAGTTGAGCGCCCGACGGACCCGCGCGTCTCGCAGCGCCTCGTTGGTACCCAGCGTGTTGATGCCGATGTAGATCACACGGGCTCCGGCGACGGTCTCGAGCCGTGCGTCGGGGGCAGCCTCGACCGACGGGACCAGGCTCGGCGGCAGCTGCGTGACCACGTCGGCCTCACCCGCGAGCAGCGCCGAGTAGCGCGTGATCGCTTCCGGGACGGGCCGGAAGACGACCTCGGCGATCGCGGGCGCGCCGCGCCAGTGGTCCTCGAAAGCGCTCAGCACGAGCTCCACGTCGCGCGTCCAGGACACGAACCGGTAGGGTCCGGTGCCGACCGGATCCAGGGCGAATGCTCTCGCGCCGGCAGCCTCGTAGGCGGTGGGCGACACGATCAGGATCTCGCTGAAGTAGTGCTCCGCTAACGGGGTGGGCCGCGTCGTGGTGATGCGCAGCTCGAACGGGCTCAGCGCGACGGCCTCCTCGATGAAGCCGAAGCCGCCGGCGATCGGCGATGCCGCCTCAGGGTCGAGGATGCGCTCGATGGTGTAGACCACGGCGTCGGCGTCGAACGGGGTGCCGTCGTGGAAGGTGACGCCCTGGCGCAGGGTGAACTCCCAGGTGGTGTCGTCCGTGGCGGTCCAGGACTCGGCGAGCGAAGGTGCGAAGGAGCCGTCGGGGTTCTTGAAGAGCAGGGCGTCGTAGATGTTCAGCAGCACGTTGAAGGTCGGCGTCTCGCGGTTCTGGGTGGGGTCGAGGGTGTTCGGGTCGGCCGACTGCATCACGACCGCGGACTGCGCGAGCGCGAGGCCGAGCGCGAGAGCGAGGGAGAGCGCGATGAGCGCTCGCTTGGTTCGGTGCATGTGGTGACCTCCTCGGCGCGGGCCGTGGCCCGTCGCCCTCGTGCGGAGTCCCGGAGCGGGACCGACGGCCAATATACCGAGGCTTACCCCCGGATCCTGGCTCGTGGCGGCCGAGCAGGTACCCTGCTGAGGTGCTGCGCTACCTGGTGCGTCGGCTGGTGCTGTCGGTGGTGGTCCTGCTGGGCCTGTCGCTGCTGGTGTTCGGCATGATCGCCCTCTCTGGCGATCCGGTCCGGCTGCTGCTGCCGCCGGACGCGACCGCCGCGCAGGTCGAGCAGTTCCGTCAGCGCCTCGGGCTGGACGATCCGCTACCGGTGCAGTACCTGCGCTTCCTAGGGCAGGCCGTGCAGGGCGACTTCGGCGAGTCGATCCAGCTGCGCCAGGACGCGCTCGACCTGGTGCTGGCGCGGCTGCCGGCGACGCTCTCGCTCGCGAGCCTCGCGGTGCTGTTCGCGGTGGCGATCGGCGTTCCGCTCGGGGTGTTCACGGCGTTGCGCCGCAATACCCTGGCCGATACGCTCATCACCTCGCTGGCGGTGGTGGGTCAGTCGACGCCGATCTTCTGGGTGGGCGTCATGAGCATCTTGCTGTTCGCGGTCGAGCTGCGCTGGCTGCCGAGCTCGGGCGTGGGCACCTGGCGCCACTACGTGTTGCCGACCTTCACCCTGACGCTGTTCCTCCTCGGCGGCCTGGTGAGGGTGTCGCGTACGAGCATGCTCGAGGTGCTGTCGAAGGCCTACGTGCGCACCGCTACGGCCAAGGGGCAGGTTCGGCGGCTGGTGGTGTGGCGTCACGCCTTCCGCAACGCCGCGATCCCGATCGTCACGCAGATCGCGCTACAGTTCCGCTTCGTGATCGGCGGCAGCGTGATCACCGAGACGATCTTCGCCTGGCCCGGCCTGGGGCGGCTGCTGGTGCGATCGGTCTACGCCCGCGACTACCCGGTGGTGGAGGCGGGCGTGTTCGTCGTCGCCCTGCTCTTGATCCTGATCAACACCATTGTCGACATCTCCTACAGCCTGCTCAACCCGAAAGTCGACCTCGCATGAGCGCTCGGGCCTGGCTGGCCTGGTGGCGGCAGCCCCGCACGCGCGGGGCGCTGGCCGTCTTGCTCCCGTTGCTGCTCGCGGGCGTCTTCGCTCCGGCCTACCCGCGCAGCCCCACGCAGCAGGACCTGCGCGCGACGTTGCGTCCACCCGGGCACGTCACCGAGGTCGGTGTCCGCTACGTGCTGGGCACCGATCAGCTCGGCCGTGATCTCGCCGCGCGCGTGCTCCACGGCACCCGCACCTCGATGATCGTCGGCGCGATCGCGTTGGCGCTCGCACTGTCGGTAGGGACGGTGCTGGGCCTGCTGGCGGGCTACTTCGGCGGCCTGATCGACTCGGTCGTGACCGGCGTGACCGAAACGCTCATGGCGCTGCCCTTCATCCTGCTGGCGATCGCCATCATCGCCGCGGTCGGCGCCACGCCCACCGTGGTCGTGCTCACGCTGGGGCTCACCGGCTGGGTCAGCTTCGCCAAGCTGGTGCGGGCCAAGACCCTCGAGCTGCGCGACGAGGAGTTCGTGCAAGCCTCACGCGCGCTGGGCGCCCGCACCCCGCGTACGCTGCGCCGCCACGTGCTGCCGAACGTCGCTCCTCTGCTGCTGGTCGACGGCACCTTGCAGTTCGGCGCCCTGGTGCTGGCCGAGGCGGGGCTCAGCTTCCTGGGCCTCGGCATACGCCCACCGACGCCGACACTGGGCGGCATCCTGGCCGAGGGCCAGGTGTTCCTGGCCGTTGCCTGGTGGATCTCGACCATCCCGGGCCTGGTGCTGCTGGCGATCGTGCTTTCGATCAACGTGCTCGGAGACACGCTGCGCGACGCGTTGGCGCCCGATGGGTGACGCACCAGCGGCGGCCAGGCCGGTCGCCGGACCGCAGCCGCCGCTGCCGCAGTGTGGGAGCGGCCGTCTTCGCTTCAGCCGCCGCGCTGCTGTAACTGGCCGCGGCAGTATCCGGCCTAGCCGCCCCGCTGCTGTAACTGGCCGCGCAACAGCAGCCCCGCGCCGATCACGATCAACGCGACCGGCACCAGCCAGTCGGCCCGCGCGAGGCCGACGATCAGGGCCATCACGAGCGCTCCCGCCGCGGGGAAGACGGCCCACGGCTGAGGCCGGGCCGTGCCGCGCCAGACCACCGCGAAGGTGGCGGCCAGCCCGAGGAAGAAGATCGCGCCGCCAGCGGGCTCGCCGGGGCTGGCCCAGGCGAGCACCGCAAGCGTGAACAGCACGCCGGCGGGGATCACCGCCCACCAGCGCTTCGGCTCGGCCACCACCAGGGCCAGGAAGCCGGCGCCGATGCCGGCCAGGAAACCCGCACCGCCGAGGTCGCCGGGCACGGCCGCGGCGAACGCCAGCCCGAACGCCGGGAAGGCCGCGAACATCAGCCAGTCGTTGGCGTAGCGCCGGGCGAGCCACAGCAACAGCACGCCGACCGCGGCGA
>SKMG01000031.1 GCA_007121175.1 Trueperaceae bacterium
CTCGTCCGGAGCGCTGCGCAGCGCCACGATCACCTTCTCGCCACGGCCTAGGCTCGACCCGATCGTCACAGCAGCAGCATGACGATCGAGAGCGCGAAGATGACCCACAGGGTCGCGCCGATCTCCGACCACTTGCCGTTCAGCACGCGGATGACGACATGCGCCAGGAAGCCGAAGACGATGCCCTCGGTGATGCTGTAGGTGAAAGGAATCGCGATCATTGCGACGAAGGCGGGCACGACGACCTCGAAATCGTTCCAGTCGACGTCCTTGAGCACGCTCATCATGAACAGCCCCACCAGCACCAGCACCGGTGCGGTGGCGACAGCCGGGATGAAGCCCAGCAGCGGCGCGAGGAACATGAACGGCAGGAACAGCGCCCCGGCCACGACTGCGGTGAGCCCGGAGCGGCCGCCCTGCTCGACGCCCGCGGCCGACTCGATGTAGGCGGTCCCCGGCGAGGAGCCGAACAGCCCGGAGATAGCGGTCGACGTGCCGTCGACCAGCAGCGCCTTGCCCGCGTTCTTGGGATGGCCCTGCTCGTCGACCAGGCCGGCCACCTTTGCAACGCCGACGAAGGTCGAGATCGAGTCGAACATGTCGGTGAACAGCAGCGCGAAGATCGGCGCTATCAGGGCGACGCTGAACACGGCGACCAGATCGAGCCTCAGGAAGGTGTCGAGCGAGGGCGCCTGCACGACCGCCTCGGGGATGAAGACCGCATCGACGACCCAGCCGAAGCTCTGGAACAGCAGCGCCAGCAGCGACACCGCCAGGATCGAGAGGATCAGCGCTCCTGGCACCTTGCGGATCAGGAACAGCGCCGCGAGCACCAGGCCGAGGAAGAACAGCACGAAGCCGGCCCCGAAGCCGCCGAACTCGACCACCGTGGCCGGTGACGCGACGATCACCCCGGCGTTGACCATCCCGATGAGCGCGAGGAACAGGCCGATGCCGGCAGCGACGCCGATGCGAACGCCTGGGGGCACGGCACGGACGATCTGCTCACGAATGTTCAAGCCGGGCAGCGACAGCACCACGAAGATCAGCCCGGAGACGAACACGGCTGCCAGGGCCGTCTCCCAGGCGAGCCCTTGGCCGAGCACCAGCGTGTAGGCGAAGTAGGCGTTGAGACCCATCCCGGGCGCAAGCGCGATGGGCAGCTTGGCGTAGAGGCCCATGAAGATGCTGGAGATGCCGGCCACCATCACGGTGGCGAACAGCGCCCCATCGAGCGGCACGCCGGCGTCGCCGAGGATGAGCGGGTTCACCACGATGATGTAGGCCATGGTGAGGAAGGTGGTGATGCCGGCGAGCACCTCCACTCGCACGCTGGTGCCGAGTTGGCTCAGCTCGAAGTACGCGTCCAGCCGCTGCTTCACGCCGGGTTCCTCTCCCTCTCACGCAGGGTGTGGGCCGAGCGAACCGCGCACCTCAGGGACGCCCGCCGAGCGGCAGCATACCCGACCCCCCGCGGCTTCTCATGGAGAACCGAGAGCCAGGCGGTAGCCGTAGGGGCGCCTACCAGCGGCTGTCGGTACCTGCCAGCCGCAGTCGGCATCAACCAGCCGCAGCCGACACCGACCGGTCGTCGGCGGACTACCAGTGGTAAGCGACGCCGACCGCCCCAGGCGACGACCAGGAGATCCGCAGACCGCCGTCGACGCGGAAGGTGGCTCCGAGGCCGATCGTCCAGCCGCTCGGCCGGACGCGCGCCTCGAGCCGCACGCGCGCGTCGCCGAGGTCGAGCTCGAGCTCGGCGCGCGCGAGCGGCTGCACGGCGGCGTCGCGGACGTCGATCCCGGCACCCACCCACCAGCGGCTGAGGTAGCCGGAGACGAGATCGTGCTCCGACCACAGTGAGAGGCTCGACGGTGTGGCCTCGCCGGCGAGCCGCAGCCGATAGGCCGGCGAGAGCCGCAACCGCGCGCCGGGCGCGAGCTCGTCGAAGCGCCACCACAGCTCGAGCTCGTGGCGCTCGCGGTTCGGTTCCATGCCGAACTCGATCGGCAAGTCCTGGTAGAGCTCGAACAACCACAGCTCGGAGCGCTCTGCGAGCGGCCCGACATCCGGACCGCGCGACAGGATCGGCACCACCAGGTCGGTCTGCACGATGCTGGCGTGGGCGCCGGCTGGCGCCCGCACCGTCAGCGGCGTCCGCGGCGGGATGACGCCCACGACCACGTCGCCGGCGTCAGGATTCTGGACGTAGCCGAACAGATTCGGCGGCGTCGCCGGGAAGTACTCGTCGATGGTGAGCGTCAGCCATGCGTCGCGCGTCAGCGCCTCGCCCTCGTACCCCAGGTGCCCGTATCCGAGCGGATCGTCGTCGGAGAGATAGCGGATGCCGTCGCCGTCGACTTCGAAGCGCACGAAGGCGCCGTTGAGGTACCCGTGGACCCGCTCCTGGTCGAGCCGGTAGAAGGCGAAGTCGACGGCGCCGTCGTGCGTCAGCGCGCGCGCGACCTCCGGCGCGAGCGACGGGTCGCGCAGGTACAGGTTCGGGTACACGAAGTGTCGCCGCTGGTCACCGACGCGCTCCTGGAGGACCGGCTCGAAGTCGACCATGTCGCGGGCGAAGGTGATGCCGTGGTCGGCGTAGAGGATCAGGTTGGTCTGCTCCAGGTCGAGCCTCGGCAAGAGCCTACCGAGGTACTCGTCGAAGCGCTCCAAGCTGCGCCGGTGCGCCGCCTCACCGAGCAGATGCCCGTAGGTGTCGGTGGCGAACCAGAAGTACTCGACCACACCGTAGCGGTCGAGCAGATCTGGCACGTTCATCAGTGCCAGGCCGGCCGCGGCGTCGAGCAGCGGGACACCCGAGGCCATGTTCGACACCGCCCGTCGCGGCAACGACTCCACGTGCTCGAGGAAGACCTCCACCTCGGGCACCGGCCGCTCCGCCTCGCGGTCGAAGCCTCCGAAGGTCAGGTTCCCCGGTCCGGCGTTCGACTCGCCCGTCTTCATGCGGGGGTAGATCACCGGCGTCGCCGCGAAGAAGAGCGTTGAAGCGTTCGCCCGCGCACCACCCTCGAAGGCCCGCTCGAGGTTGGGCAGTGCGCCTTCGTCCCAGGCCCTATCGAAGTCGACTGCGGAGACCGCGTCGAGATGAAAGATCAAGAAGCGAGGAGCGTCGTTTTGGGCGGCGTTCGTCGATGCCAGCGCGGCACTCGCGGCGAGCATCAGCAGCGTTGTCGTCAACCACAACCGCACGATCACGATCGCCGTCATATTTCATCGTAGAATATGCATTGCGGCCCCGGTGCAGACGCGTCACATGCGCCTCGGGCTCGCCCTACAGAGCCCGCGCTCTGAGGGATTTCGGCGCGCGAGCACGAGCCGCCATCTGGCACTGCTATACTCGTCACATGGACGCCTTCCGCCCGCCTCCGGCCAGTCACCAGGGCGTGCTCCGCGACCTGGGCCTCGGCGCCTCGAGCGCCGCCTTGATCCAGGCCGTGAAGGCCGGCTTGCCGGTCGACACCTTCAGCGAGCTCGCCCGCCGGCTCCGCGTGAGCGAGACCGCGCTGGCGGGTATCGTGGGGCTCTCGGGCTCCACGCTCGCGCGCCGCAAGCGAGCCGGTACGCTGACCTCCGCCGAGAGCGAGCACGTGTTGCGCGTAGCCGCGCTGCTCGATCGCGGCGCCGAGGTGTTCGGCTCCGAGGCGGACGCGGCTGAGTGGATGAGCGCGCCGAACGTCGCGCTCGGCAACGTCACGCCGTTACGGCTGGCCGACACGGAGCTCGGCGCTCGCGAGGTCGAGGAGCTGCTCGGGCGTCTCGAGCACGGCGTCTACAGCTGAGCCCTGGTGGCCGACGCCGGACTGCTCGCGTGGCGCTTGGTGCGACCTGCCTTCGGCTCCGTGCAGGACGCCTTCTCCGGCGAGGGCGCGCGGAGATACGGCGGACGCTGGAACAGCCCCGGCGGCTCGCTCGTGTACGCCAGCTCGCACCTGTCGCTCGCAGCGCTCGAAACGCTCGCACACGCCGATCGGCGGCGCTTCGAGCGCGACTACGTCGCCTTCTCGGTATGCGTGCCGCACGAGCTGGTGCTCGAGTTGCTGGCGGAGGACCTGCCTGCGGACTGGCGCGCGCGCCCGAGCAGCGCGGGCGC
>SKMG01000055.1 GCA_007121175.1 Trueperaceae bacterium
CGCTCGGGCCGCCGCCCGCCGCGCCCGCCCCTTGGCGGCCGCGCGCGCCGCTGCGCTTCTCGCACGCACAGAGCGTGCTGGTCCTGGCGCCCGGGCCCGAGCGCCTCACCGCCAGCATCGACTACGCCCACCCCGCCATCGGCGCTCAGCGCTGGTCGGGCACTCCCGAAACCTTCGACGCGCTCCTCGATGCGCGTACCTTCGCGACCCGCGCCGAAGTGAGCGCGATGCTCGCTGCAGGCGAGCTTCTCGGCGCCGAGGAGGGGCGTGGTATCGTGTTCGATGATGACGGACCAACAGCAGCGCTGCGTTGGCCCGACGAGCCCGTCCGGCACAAAGCCCTCGACGCGGTCGGTGACCTGGCGCTGTTCGGCCGTCCGCTGGCCGGTGACCTCAGTATCAGCCGCGGCTCACACGCTGCCCACCTGGCCTTCATGCTGAAGCTCCGCTCCGCCGCCGACACGGCGCTCTCCGAGGTCGAGGCGTGAGCGAGCCGCTGTCGGTCGCGGTCGTCGGCTACGGCGTCATGGGCCGACATCACGCGAACGTCTACGCGGCGCTGCCCAGCGTCCGGTTGAGCGCGGTGGTCGAGCCCGACCACGGCCGACGAGCGGCGGCCGAGGAGCTCTATGGCTGCGCCACCTTCGTCGATCTCGAGGCCATGCTCGAGGCGCTCACGGTCGACGCCGCCAGCATCGCGAGCCCCACCAGCACCCACCATGCCCTCGCCAGTCGGCTGCTGAGCCAGGGCGTGCACGTCCTGGTCGAGAAGCCGGTGGCGACGAAGGTCAGCGAGGCGAGAGAGCTCGCCGCGCTGAGCCGGAGCCACGGGGTGGTGATGCAGGTGGGCCACATCACCCGCTTCTACAAGGCCGTCCAGCAGCTGCGTCAGGCGGTGCGGCGGCCCTACCTGATCGAGGCCAGACGGCTCACGCCGAACGCGCGCATCCGTGACGTCGGCGTCATCCTCGACCTCATGATCCACGACATCGACATCGTGCTCGGCCTGGTGGACAGCCCGGTAGCCGGGGTGACCGTCGCGGGCCACGCGCTCAACGGCACGCCGTTCGAGGACGTGGCGGCGGCGCAGATCACCTTCGCCAACGGCTGCATCGCCCGCTTCCTGGCGTCGCGCGTGGCGCCCGACGCCGAGCGCTCGCTGGTGGTCGCCGAGGCCCAGCGCACCTACCGCCTCGACTTCTTGCGCGCGCCGCACACCGAGATGGCGATCTATCAGGCCCGGCCGACCGGCGACGAGGGCAACCACGTCCACGTCGATCGGCACGTCATCTACGAGGACAACCCGCTGCGCAAGGAGCTCGCCCACTTCTTAGCGCGCATCCGGCTCTCCGCTGCGCCGATCGGCACACTCGACGACGACCTCCGCTCGCTCACGCTGGCCACCGACCTGATCCAGCAGCTGCGCTCGAACGCCCAGCCGCTGGTGGCGGCGCACGCCGACTGAGCCGCGGCCTCGGCCAGTCGGCCGCAGCCGCGCACGCCGAGCGAGCCGCTCGCTGCCGGCCCCGGCGGTCGATCGGCCGTGCGGTAGACTCGCGCCATGGACGGCCTCGTCAGGCGCGTGCTGCCGCACCGTTACCCGTTCTTGCTGGTCGACGCGTTCGTGTCGCAAGACGGCGACCGCTTCGAGTGCCTCAAGAACGTGTCGTACAACGAGCCGCACTTCGTCGGACACTTCCCCGACGAGCCGGTGATGCCAGGGGTGCTGATCGTCGAAGCCCTCGCCCAGGCCGCCGCCGTCGGGTTGGCGGTGCGCGAGGCCGGCAGCGGCGGCGAGGGCGGCCTCGAGGTCGAGGGCCGCAGCGGCTACCTAGCCGGCATCGAGCGGGCGCGCTTCCGGCGCAAGGTGGTGCCGGGTGATCAGCTGCGGCTCACCGGCACCATCGTGCGCTTCCGCCGCAACCTCTGCACGGTAGAGGCGGTGGCCTTCGTCGGTGATCAGATCGCGGCCGAAGCCACCTTGTCGTTCGTGTTCGCCGCTTGAGCGCCATGCCGCCACGGGTGCACGCAAGCGCCCAGGTCGACCCGAGCGCCGAGCTCGAGGACGGCGTGCTGGTCGAGGCGTTCGCCGTGATCGAGGCGGGCGTGCGCCTCGATCACGGCGCCGTCGTCAGGGTCGGCAGCGTGCTGCACGCCGGCACGGTGGTGGGCGCCGGCTGCGAGATCGGTCCCTACGCGGTGGTCGGCGGAGCGCCGATGGACGCGCACTACCGCGGTGAGCCGACCCACGTGCAGCTCGGCGAACGGGTGGTCCTGCGCGAGTTCGTCAGCATCCACCGCGCCACCGGCGACGGCGCCCTGACGGTCGTGGGAGCCGGCAGCCTGGTGATGTCAGGCGCTCACATCACGCACAACTGCCGCGTCGGCGAGCGCTGCGTGATCACCACCCAAGTGCAGCTCGGCGGCCACGTCGAGGTCGGCGACGACGCCGTGCTCGGCGCCAACGCGATGCTCCACCAGTTCTGCCGGGTGGGCCGCGGAGCGATGTTCGGCGCCGCCTCCGCCGCCAACCAGGACGTGTTGCCCTTCATGATGGCGCGCGGCAACCCCGCGCGCCACTACCGCCTCAACCGCGTCGGACTGCAGCGCCGGCAGCTACCGGCGGCCGACTACCGTGCCCTCGAGACGGCGGTGCGCGCCCTGCGCCGGCACGATCGAGAGCGCTTCGCCGAGCTGGCCAGCGAGCACCCGCTGGTCGCGGAGCTCCAGGCCTTCCGCGCCTCTTCGCGCCGCGGCGTGTGCCGCTTCGCCGGGCACTGATGCCAGCGCCGCGGCGCCAGGTGGTGCTGGTCAGCAACGGCCCCGGCGAGCTCACCACCTGGGTCCGGCCGACGCTGCGGGCCTGGCGCGCCCTCGACCCGAGTGCCCGCATCGCGCTCGCGCTGGTCCCGTGCCAGTTCGCCAGCGGCGGCGAAGCTGCGCTGGCGGGCACCTTCGGAGCGGACGCCGTGACGACGCCCGCGGCCTACCTGCGCGCAGCGGCGCTCGGGCGCGCGCCGGCCGAGCTGACCGATCCCGCCTCGGAAGGCCCTGGCGTGGTGCTGTCGCTGGGCGGCAGCGGCGGGGCGGCAGTGGCGCTCGCGCGCCGTCTCGGCTTCCCGGTGATGCGCTACTCCTTCGTCCCCTACCTCACCCGGGGCGTCCGGCGACTGTTCGTCCACGACGAGACGACCGCCCGCAAGGCACGGCGGCTGGGCGCGCCGGCGGAGCGGGTCGAGGTGGTTGGCAACCTGGTGGCCGATGCGCTCGAGCAGGCCGAGCCGGCCGCGCCCGCGGGCGACCCTCACGTGCTGCTGCTGCCGGGTTCGCGCGACGCTTTCGCGGTGCACCTGATCCCGTTCATGCTGGCGCTCGCCGACGCCCTCGCTGCGCACTATCCCGGCGCCGGCTTCGTGTGGCCCGTGAGCCGGCTGCTGTCGCCCGGGACCATCGAGGCGGGCATCGCCGGACGCCAGCGAAAGACGCTCGGCGGCGTGGCCGGGCGGCGCGCCGGCGACAGCGTGATCGCGCCCGGCGGCGCGCGGATCCGCATGGTGGACGAAGACGAGCGCCCCGCTCAGCTGCAGGCCGCCACCGTCGCCGTCACCATCCCCGGCACCAACACCTTGGAGCTCGGCATCGCCGGCGTGCCGAGCGTGGTGATGCTGCCACTGAACCGCCCCGAGATCATCCCGCTCGAGGGCCCTGGCCACTGGCTGTCGCTGCTGCCCCTCATCGGGGTGCCGCTCAAGCGCGCGGCCGTGCGCCTGTTCGTCCAGCGCCTGCGCTATCCGATCTCGTTGCCCAACCAGCTCTCGCGCGAGCCGCTGATGGTGGAAGTCCAGGGGATCCTCGACGTCGCCACGGTGGCGGCGGCCGCTGGTGCGCTGATCGACGATCCGGCCGATCGCGACCGGAGACGTGCGCGCCTGCTCGAGGTGATGCCACGCCCCGGGGCCGCGGAGCGACTGGTGCGGCGCGTCTACGAAGAGCTCGGCTGGTCGCTGCCCGAGCCGTGCTCGCCGGCGCCGGACGCGTTCGCGGCAGGGGCCGGGCCGTGAGACCACCGCGACCCGACCCAGGCCTCGGCCCGGCGCGCGAGCGAGCCGC
>SKMG01000004.1 GCA_007121175.1 Trueperaceae bacterium
CGCCGCCGGCCTTGTGCAGCACCTCGCCGCGATGCACGATGCCGGCAACGCGTGGCACGTCGAGCATGAAGACGATGCCGTGGCCGGGCTGGTCGAGCTCACCCGCCGTGACCAGCGAGTCCAGCACCGCCTCGGCCACATCGATCGGAACCAGGATCAGCAACACGTCCTTCTCCGGTTCGATGGGGATCCCCAAGAACTTCGCGCCCTCGTGGACGCCGGTGCCGCGGCCGCGGATGATGGTGGCGCCCTCGGCGCCGGCCTCCTTCGCGGCGCTCACCAGCGGTGAGCAGCGGCCTTGCGGCACGATCGCGACCAGCAGCTTGAAGCGGACTGTGTCAGGCATCGGGTTCCCTTCGGCGGAGCGCGAGGCTCAGCGCGAGCATGGTGATGATCGGTCCCAGCGCGATGATGCCGACGACGCCGAAACCTAGGGCGCCTACGTCTTCGCCCCACAACGCGAGCGCCATGCCGGTCGTCAGCGGCAAGACGAAGTTGACAGCGACGGGCCCGGTGGCTACGGCACCGGCATCGAAGGCCACCGGCACCATGTCGCGTGGCGTGAAGAGCGTCAACACGATAGCGAGCGCGTAACCGGGCACCAGCACGGCCGCGAGCGGTAGCTCGTTGATGATGCGCAGGACCGCCGCTGCGACCGCGAGGCCGACGCCCAGCGCCACGGCTCCCGAGATCCAGCGCTTGCGCAAGGAGCCTGCCGACACCTGGTCGATCTCGAACGCGAGGATGCGCACGGCGGGTTCGGCCAGGGCCACCGCGGCGCCGAGCACGAAGGCGAACGACACCACCGCCAGGACCGGCGCGCCGGCGAGCAGTTGGCCGATGGCAATGCCCATCGGTATCAGGCTCAGCTTCGCGCCGACGATGAACAGGTAGAAGCCGAACAGCGCCATGAGGATGCCGGTGACGATCGCTCGCGGCTCGGTCACGGCGCGCCTGAGCACGACGAACTGGAAGAACGCGATCAGCGCGAGCACCGGGAGCGTCGCTTCCACGACCTCGATGGCGCCCCCCACCAGCAGCGCGTGGAGATCGACGGTCACAGCGGGCCTCGCAGCAGGCTCCACAGCAGCACCACCACCACCGGACCGATCGACCCGATGGCCATGATGCCGAAGGAGGCGCGCATACGATGCTGATCGCCGAGCACCGATGCGATGCCGACGCCCAGCGCGATCAGGAAGGGGACGGTCATGGGGCCGGTGGTGACCGCACCGATGTCGAAAGCCTGCGTGACGGTCGTCTCGTCGGAGACCAGGGCGAGCACCATGGCGGTCAGGTACCCGGGGATCAGCGCGTAATGGATGGGCCACCGGTACGCGATCCGCAGCAGCGCCACCACCGCGAACAGCCCCAGGCCGACGGCCGCGGCGACGATCAGCGCGGTCGCGTTCACGGCGTCGCCGAAGACGTCAGCGATCTGGTACGTGAGCAGCCGCACGTCGGGCTCTGCGACCGTCAGCACGACCCCCAGCAGCAGCCCGAACACCAACAGCGGGCGTAGCGCTCGGCGCTCGATGAACGCCGTACCGATGCCTTGGCCGAGCGGCAGCAAGCCGAGCTTGGCGCCCTCGATGAAGAGCACGAAGCCGACGATGGTGCAGCCGAGGCCGATCAGGACCAAGCCGAACTCCGCCCAGTCGAGGCGGAGGAACGCCAGTTGAGCGATCAGCATGAACAGGATCGCCGGCGTCAGCGATAGGAGCGTCTCGACGAACTCGCGACGGAGGTCGGGGAAGCTCATGGCCTCGTCACAGCTCGGGGTGCTCAGCCGGTGGCCAGGAGCCGCCCAGGCGCAGCCACGCCTGGACCATGTCGGCGGGCACCTGGGCACTGAAGGTGATCGCGAGGTGGTCGACCGGATGCGGCAGCGTCAGCTGCTGTGCGTGCAGCGCGTGACGGGCAATGACGTCCGACGGCCGGCCGTAGACCAGGTCTCCGAGGATCGGCGCGTGCACGTGAGCCAGGTGCACGCGGATCTGATGGGTGCGGCCGCTGTGTGGCTTCGCGCGTACCAGGGTGTAGCCCGGGAGCCGCGCCAGGACCCGGAACTGCGTGCTGGCCGGTCGGGGGTTGGAGCCACCCACCGTCATCTGCTGCCGCTTCACCGGATGCCGCCCGATCGGCGCGTCGACCACCACGACCTCGTCGATCGCTCCGGTGGTGATGGCGACGTAGATCTTCTCGGTCAGGCGGCGCTTGAAGGCCGAGGCGAGCTCGCGGTGGGCGGCGTCGTTCTTGGCCACCACCATCACGCCGGAGGTGTCCTTGTCGAGGCGGTGCACGATGCCCGGGCGGTAGGCGTCGGCGTAGGGATCCTGGCGCTCCTCCTTCGACAGCTGCATGCGGCCGAGGAGGGCGTTCACGACGGTCCCGGAGCGAACCGTGGCGGTCGGATGGGCGGTCATTCCGGGCGGCTTGTCGATGGCCGCGAGGTGCTCGTCCTCGAAGATCACCGTGACTCGGACGTCCTCGGGTTCGACCATCACGGGCCGCGCCGGCGGGATCAGCACCGACACGATCTCGTCGCCGCGCAAGACGGTGGCGGGCTTGCCGACCGGTCGCCCGTCGATGGTGACGAAGCCCTCGTCGACCAGGTCGCGGGCGCGGGTTCGTGACAGCGCCAGTGCGTGCGCGATCGCCACGTCGAGGCGCTCGCCGCTCGGGGCATCGAAACTGCGCAGATCCGGCTCCACGCCCCGTAGGATACCGCTGCGACGCAGTAGACTGATGCGGTGACCGAACGGCCGATCGCGCTCGACGCCATGGGCGGCGACCACATGCCGGCTGCAGCCGTCGACGGCGCGCTGCGCGCCGCCGCGCAGGGCGCCGCGGTGGTCTTGGTCGGCGACTCCGATCGCTTGGGCGCTGCGCTCGCCGAGCGCGGCGGGGACCTGCCGATCGTGGCCGCCTCCGATGTGATCGGCATGGACGAGCAGGCCACCGACGTGCGCCGCAGGAAGGACGCCAGCGTGGTGGTGGCGATGCGCCTGGTCAAGGAGGGTGAGGCGGCCGCGTGCGTCTCGATGGGGCACTCCGGCGCCACGATGGCCGCGGCGCTGCTGCTGCTCGGTCGCCTCGCGAACGTCGAACGGCCCGCCATCTTGGCCAATGTGCCGAACGCGCGAGGTGGCTACACGGCGCTGATCGACGCCGGCGCCAACGCGGACTGCCGGCCGTCGTTCCTCTCCCAGTTCGCGCTGATGGGCGACGCCTACGCCCGCGCCATGTACGGGCTCTCCCAGCCGAGCGTGGGCCTGATGTCGATCGGCGAGGAGCCCGAGAAGGGCAACGAGCTCACCCGTGAGGCGCATGCGCTGCTCGCGGCGCTGCCCGGCATCGCGTTCCACGGCAACGTCGAGGGCCGCGACCTGCTGAGGGGCACCACCGATGTGGTCGTGACCGACGGCTTCACCGGCAACGTCATGCTGAAGCTCGCCGAGGGCGAGGCGCGGGTGATCTTCGAGCTCGTTCGCACTGCGCTGCGCTCCGACCTCCGCTCGAAGCTCGGCGGCCTGCTCGCCAAGCCGGCATTGAGGCGCGTCGCGGCGCGGCTCGATCCCGCCGAGGTCGGCGCCGAACCGCTGCTCGGCGTCGCCGGGAATGCCTTCATCGGTCACGGCTCGTCCGACGCGAGAGCGGTGGCGAGCGCCATCCACAGCGCGCGGCGCTTGTCCGCCGCTGGCCTCACCGAGCGTATCGCAGCGGCAGTCAGGGGCTCGGTGGAGGTCGGGGCCGGAACATCGTGATGCGTCGCGGCTGCGTCAAGAGCGGCGCCTCGACCGCGTCTTGGTAGACGACGCTGACGACGCGTGCGAGCGGCTCGGTCGGGATCAGCAGCAACAGGTCGAGGGTGTCGATCGCGCCGCTGCGGACCAGATAGCTGAGTTGGTCGGGCACATCGGTCACGCCGTCGCGATAGCGGCGCGCGAAGGGTGACAGCGCCGGCTGGGCCGGAGCGGGGTGCACGACGAGATTATCGCCGCCGACGATCACTGCCGCCAGACCTGGAGCGGTGTCGACGAACCGGCGTTCGGTGCCGGTGCCCGAGGGTTCGCCGGGCTCTCCCGGAGTCGCGCTCGTCACCACC